>JAQIDB010000032.1 GCA_027858225.1 Candidatus Delongbacteria bacterium | reverse complement strand
TTTAGGACTGATTTAAAAGATTCAGGTGTTGAAATAAAGTATGCCGGTTCAGGCTATAAAGCTCTTGTTTTTACAGATCTAATACTGGAAGGTCAGATTAAGAGTTTGGTCATGTCACTGCTGATCGTAATTATTCTTTTGGCATTTATGTTCAAAAATTTCTATATCGGCTTAATCGGATCTATTCCAATTGTAATAACAACCCTGATAAGTTTTGGTACTATGGGACTACTTAATATTCCTTTAAGTACTACAACGGCCTTGATCTCAAGTATAGCTATCGGAATAGGAATAGATTATGCGGTACACTTTATAGAGAGATATAAGATAAATGCTCTGCTTACAAATGATAAGACACAGACAATTAAGTTAACTATGCACCATTCTGGTAGGGCGATCATTTTTAACGCAGTAGTTGTAATAGCCGGTTTCTTAGTATTGTTATTTTCAGTGTTCCCACCAAATAGAGCATTGGGAGCACTAGTTTCTTTGAATATGTTCACTAGCTTTCTTGGAACTGTAACAATAATGTTTATAATTCTTTATATTTCTAACATCTACTTTAAAAAGAAAGAAAAATAAGGCGAAAAATTTATGAAAAACATTTACAACATAATCACTACATTCATAGTAATAGTCACATTTTTTACAGTATTAAACGCTAAAAACATCCCATTAAAAACAATTCAATTATGTGGAAGTAATGGTGGCTATGCAAAGGGAGGAACTTGGAAAAGTAATTCTTTACTCGGGAAAACAAATGTACTTATCTATACAGACCCTGATGAATTTTCTGAACTTAAGCAATTTGTGTCGGATATAGAAAATGAAAAGATGAAAAATAACAGCTTTGACTTAACTCTGATTGTGAATACTGAAGCTACAATGCTTCCAACCTTCGTGATAAGGTCTAAGATTAAGAGTAAAGCAAAAGTGTCAAAGACAATTAATTATGTTCTAGACAATGATAAAGTGCTTGTTGATGAATGGAATCTTCAAGATGACAGTATAAATATTTTGGTTTTGGACAGTTTGAATCAAGTACAATATCAACAATCAGGAGAAGTAAACCCTTCTCAGTTAAAGCAAATAATGAGAATTATACATAAATCAGTATTGCAACAAGGTGATCTAATCCCCTTGTCCGATAAATCGGTGCAACAAAAAATAAAATAAATAGGAGATAATAATGAAATATCTAACAACGATCCTACTTCTCATTTCAGTAACAATATTCGCTCAAAATAAGATCACAGGAAAACAGATCATACAAAATGTATATGATCGTGATACAGGTACTGAGGTTGAAGGTCAATTAAAAATGACTTTAACTAATAAAAGTGGAAATCAGAGAGTTAGGGAACTAAAACAATACATCAAGGACTTTGGTGATGTTGAGAAGAAGATAATGTATTTCATCAAACCTGCTGATGTTAAGAATACATCATTCATGAATTGGAGCTACTCTGATGATAAGGCCAGTAATAAAGCAGATGATCAATGGATATATTTACCTGCTTTGAAAAAAGTCAAAAGGATCTCTAGTGATAGCAAGAGTGATTATTTTATGGGCTCTGATTTTACTTACGATGATCTTGGAGATAGAAAACCTTCTGACGATGTTCATAAGTTACTCAGAGAAGAAAAACTCAATGGTGAAGATTGTTATGTTGTTGAAAGTACTCCAAAAGAGGAAGATTATATGTATTCAAAAACTATCACTTGGATAGTTAAGGATAAATGGATAGGATTACAAAAGAAGTTCTATGACGAAGATGAAGATTTCTTAAAAACTTTATCTATCAAAAAATATAAAGAGATTGATGGCATCATAACTATGCTTAAAACTACTATGGAGAACGATCAAAATAAGCATGGAACAACTATGGAATTCTCTGAAGTTAAGATCAACAAAGGTGTTAAAGATAATTTGTTCTCAGAAAGAATGATGAAAAGAGGAATGAAATAATGAAGAAAATAATAGTATTGACTATAATTCTTGCTACTATTTCACTTTTTAACCAGGAATTATCATTTAGTGGGTATGCAAGAAATTATTCAGGTGTATTACTGGATGATAGTGAATATTCAATAGTTCAGAATACTTTTAGTTTAAAAATTGAGCAATCGAAAGGTATCGTAGGATTTAAAGCAAACCCATATATCTATCATTATCAGGATAATAATGAAGTTGAATTTGGTTTGAGAGAATTATACTTGGATATCTTCTTTGATACTATGGATATCAGAATTGGAAAGCAACAGGTAATCTGGGGAAAAGCTGACGGTGTTTTCATCACTGATATTATTTCTCCGAAAGATTTGACTGAATTCCTATTACCTGATTTTGATGAGATAAGACTAGGAGTTACAGGAATGAAGCTTGATTATTACATTGGAGGATCCACATTTGAAATTGTATGGCTGCCGGTCTTCACACCAACTATTATACCTGAAACAGGCTCAATTTGGAGAGTAGAACCTGATCAAGAAAATCAACAGGATGTCCCAATAACTAAAGTCTTTGACAATAGTAATGAAAACATCACAGCATCACTTGAAAATAGTGAATTTTTTGGTAAATTCTCGTTTATGAATTCTTTTGCTGATCTAGAATTTATGGCTGGTTATGCCTGGGATGATGATTTTGTGATGCATTCATATACGATAAGCACTGATTCTTTAATAATCACACCAGAATATCACAGATTAGGAATCATTGGAGGAAGTTTTAATAAAGTTGTTGGTCCGTTTGTATTTAAAGGTGAAGGAGCTTATTACTCCGGGAAATATTTTTCTACTACAGAAATGACAGATTTAGATAAAGTTGTTGAGAAAGATTATATCAATTACCTAATCGGAGCTGATTATTCACTATTCGGAGTTAATTTGTCTACTCAATTTATACAAAAATATATTTTGGATTATGATGATGCTCTTGTAAATGATAAAACAGAGAACATGGTAACTTTCTTAGCATCTGATGATTATAGACATGAAACTTTAAATCTTCAGGTTTTCCTTTATTATGATTTTGTAGAGAGTGACGCATTGATCAGACCAAAGATCACTTATGATCTAAATGATGGATTTGAAGTTAGTGTAGGAGCAAATATATTTACCGGGACAGAAGGAATATTTGGACAGTACGATAAAAATGATATGTTATTTGCTAAATTAAAATATAGTTTTTAACTACAATCAGTAATTGATAATGGATGATGGACAATGAAAAATGCTCGATACATACTTATTTTGGTCTTATTAATATCCTTTTACTCTTATTCAGATGAATCTGAAGATGATCAATCTAGAATTACCCCTTACAAAGGAATAAATGTTTCTACAAAATTAAATAACGACAACTTTGATCAATGGCAGGTTAAAGTAAATAGTGGATTCAAATATGAACTTGTGAAAAACACAAATCTATTTTTCACATACAGTATCGCTGCATTATGGGAAATGACTGAGAATTCAAGCCCATTTAAAGATATTAATCACGATCTTGAATTCTTTTGGGTTACAAAATTTGGCTTAATACCTTTTTTAAACGATGCATTAGTTAGCACAAAATTAGGCTACGAACATACTTCTAATGGACTTGATGATGAATCAATAGACTATGAAGGTTCAACAAGACGATCTAGGTCAGTCCACAATCTCAATATACAACCTACATTCAGATTTGGTTCAAAATACATTTTTGTGGTTTCACCTAAATTTTGGATCAATACGGTGCAAAGAGACAATCCTGATATAGGAGATTATTATGGAAATTTTGATTTACATTCAAAAATAATTTTTCCAAATAGATTTACATTATCGTCAAAATATAGAGCAAATCTTAAATCAGGAAATGGGAGAACAGAAACAAGGTTAACAATTCCAATGACATGGCCAGCTTCTTGGATATTTGGATATGAACCTAATACTTATTGGTTCTTCGAATATTTCGAAGGTTATGGGGAAACACTTTTGGATTATAATGTATATACCCGCTCAATTAGAGCAGGAATATCTTTAGCTAGAGAATAAGAACTATGCGTTGTAAAACAATTATAATTATTCTTCTATTTAGCTTGTCAAATCTTTTGTTCTGTGTCCAAAATGAGACACCTAAATTAGATTCCAGTAAAAAATTCTCTATACTTTGGCCATTAACTCAAGTACTTGCCACTAATAGCGTTATTGGATTATCTAACAACTTTATCGGTGATGCTCAGTTTGCAAAAATAAGCTTTGAAAGTATCGAAAATAATGTTTGCAATCCCTGGGTATGGGATGATGACGGTTTTACGGTAAATCAAATAGGACACCCTCTTCAGGGAAGTTTATATTATTCACTAGCACGAAACAAAGATCATTCATATTTCGGTAGTATTCCTTTTGTAGCAATTGGAAGTATTCATTGGGAATATATTATGGAAACCGAAAGACCTGCGATAAATGATCTAATAACGACCACATTAGGTGGTGCAATGCTTGGAGAAATAATTTTTAGGATCTCTGATGAAATTCTTGATGATACTTCAAGCGGAATTGAAAGATTTGTTAGAGAGACTTCCGTTTTCACTTTGAACCCAATGAGAGGGCTAAATAGATTAATTTCCGGTAAAACATTCATAAGTTCTGGAAATACCGAAAGAAAAATAATAAGCCCTTTGAAATTAAGTTTTTCAACTTCAAAAAATCTATTTAACTATTTAATTTCAGAAAATATAGTATTAGATAACTCAGACTCTTTAAAACAGACTCCTTTTGCAGATTATTTTTTAAGGTTAAAATACGGTGACCCTTTCATGACTCGTAAAGCGTTCGATTATTTTTTGCTTAATATAGGCTTTTCACTAGATTATGATGTTATACAGAATGTGTCTGCAAGAGGTCTTTTATGGAAAAGAAATATTAAACTTACTGATATAGCTCACAGCGCTTTAGGAATATTTCAAAATTTTGATTACCTTACTAGTTCAGACTACAAAGTAGCTGCGAGTAGTTTTGGGTTTGAGTTTATGGCAAGATCAAAATCTAAGAAACATTGGCAATTAAGTTCAGAATATCAAGCAGGTTTTATTATTTTGGGTGCAGCAAGTACTGAATATTTTATTGATGTTGATAGAGATTATAATTTGGGACCTGGTGGATTTGTGAAAATTATTATGTCGTTAACTAAACCCGATTTTGGAAATATTTCTGTAAATCTTAATCGATTCTTTATAAGGACAATTTCAGGTGCTGAAGGAGTTGAATCATTTGGTATTGGAAGAATTGAAATTCAGAAGATTTTATTAAGAAAATTCGGGTTGGGTATCGCTTACATCTTTTACGACAGAGAAGGATATTATCGAAATCATCCCAATATAAGCGTGTTTAACCATGAAATTAAAGGTATTATTTCATACAACTTATTTTAACTAAGCAGAGAAAAGATATAGTTCCTAAAATTATAATAGAATACTTAAAGAAGGTATAAATATGAAGACAAAATTAATTGCATTGATAATCTTGGGATTGATATTTACGAGTTGTACAAAAGTCGAAGAAAAGGCAGATGCTTATGGCAACTTTGAAGCAGTGGAGACTATTATCTCAGCTGAAGCTCAGGGTAAGTTAATTACATTTAATCTCAATGAAGGTGAAGATGTTACTATCGGTCAGAGTATTGGTTTGATAGATACTTCAATGCTGGTGTTACAGAGAAATGAAATTTTGGCAAATCTAAGAGCATTAAAATTTAAACTTCCGGATGTCTCGAAAGATATTAAGGTACTTGAGCAGCAGATCGCAAATATCGAGGTAGACAGAAAGAGAACTGAGAACCTTCTTGAAAAGAAAGCTGCAACTCAGAAACAATATGATGATATTATCGCTCAAATCGAAGTTCTGAAAAAACAAATCACTGCAGCTAAATACAAAGAATCCGTTCAATCGAAAGCTATTCTATCAGAAATTGAGCCTATCGAAGCTAAACTTAAGCAGATAAATTATTCTATAGACAAGTGCAAGATCATAAATCCAACAGTAGGAACAGTGATCTCTAAGTTCGTTGAAGAAAATGAAATTGTTTCATTCGGTAAAGCACTGTATAAAGTTGCTGACCTTGAGAATATCATTATCAGAGTATATGTATCTGAGCCGCAGATGGTAAATATTAAAATCGGTGCAGAAGTGAAAGTATTGGTTGATGCCCCAAAAGAAACTATGAAAGAATATGCGGGAACTATCTCATGGATCAGCTCAAAAGCTGAATTTACTCCGAAAATTATTCAAACAAAAGAAGAAAGAATTAATCTAGTTTACGCAGTGAAAATCGCAGTGAAAAATGATGGAGGTCTAAAACTCGGCATGCCCGGCGAAGTATACTTCAAGTAGGTATTCGTAAGGGAAGGTTCCCACACCTTCCCACTTAGCGATAAACAAAATGAAAGCAATCGAAATAAAAAACATATCAAAATCCTACGGCGACATAACAGCCATTGACGACCTCTCCTTCGAAGTGAACAAAGGTGAGATATTCGGTCTTATCGGTCCAGACGGTTCTGGAAAAACTTCGATCTTCAGAATGCTTACCACTGTTACTTTGCCTGATAAAGGTGAAGCTTTCGTTCAGGGTTTGAATGTTCGTACTGATTTTAAAAAGATCAGAAAACTGATCGGATATATGCCCGGAAGATTTTCTCTGTACCAGGATTTAACAGTCGAGGAGAACTTGGAATTTTATTCATCAGTGTTCAATACTTCTATTGCTGACAACTATGAACTTATCAAGGATATTTATTCTCAGCTTGAACCGTTCAAGGATCGTAGAGCAGGGAAACTTTCCGGAGGTATGAAGCAGAAGTTAGCTTTGAGTTGTGCCTTGATACATAGACCTGAAGTTTTATTTCTGGATGAACCTACTACGGGAGTGGATGCTGTTTCGAGGAAGGAATTCTGGGAAATGCTCGACCGGTTGAGAAAAACAGGGATAACGATACTTGTTTCAACACCTTACATGGATGAAGCTGCAAAATGCGACAGGATAGCTTTGATAAAGGACGGTAAGATTTTGAATATAGATACTCCTGACAAGATCTCAAGTTCTTTTCAGAGAACACTTTACGCAGTAAGATCAGCAGATACTCATCAATTGATACTGGACCTCAGATCATGGGACAAAACTCATTCCAGCTTTGCTTTCGGTGACAATATTCATCTGTCGTTGAACACTGATGACCTGAAAGAAAATGATATTTTAGAATACATAGAGAAAAAACAACACTCTGATATAAATGTGGCAAAGATAGAGCCTAGTATTGAGGATGCTTTCATAGAATTACTTAAGCAGGATGAAAATCATGACTAGAGATCTTTCAAAAGCAGTTACAGTAGATAAACTTACAAAGAAATTCGGAAATTTCATAGCTACTGATGAGATCACATTCGAAGTTGATAAAGGTGAGATATTCGGTTTCCTTGGAGCTAACGGTGCAGGTAAAACAACTGCTATAAAGATGCTCTGCGGACTTCTGACACCAACTTACGGGAAAGCTACTGTAGCCGGTTTCGACATTTATAAACAGACTGAAAAAATAAAGCAGAACATCGGTTACATGAGTCAGAAATTTTCACTATATGAAGACCTAACACTGTTTGAAAATATTCGTTTCTATGGCGGGATCTATGGTCTTTCAGGGAAAGAAATAAAACTTAAAGCTAAAAATATTCTCAGCAAGCTTAAGATTAGTGAACTGGCTAATAAGAAAGTAAGATCTCTTCCTCTCGGCTGGAAACAGAAACTTGCTTTCTCTCTGTCAATGATACACGAACCTGATATTATATTTCTTGATGAACCCACCGGTGGTGTTGATCCTATCACAAGAAGGCAATTCTGGGAATTGATCTATGAAGCTGCTGACAACGGGACTACAATATTCGTGACTACTCACTACATGGATGAAGCTGAATACTGCAATAGAGTTTCTATCATGGTAGATGGAAAAATTGTAGCCTTGGATAAACCTTCTGAACTTAAAAAACAATATTCTGTTGACTCAATGGACGGAGTGTTTCAAATATTAGCAAGAGGAACCTCTGTAAAGGGGTAATTTAAATGATATTTCAATTCAGACAACTGATCGCATTCGTAAAAAAAGAATTCTACCATATTTTTAGAGATGGAAGAACTTTGCTTATTCTGTTTGGAATTCCGGTAATGGATGTCATTCTCTTCGGTTTTGCTCTGACGAATGAAGTTAAAAATGCAGAGATAGCTGTCATTGATTACTCCAGAGATCAGTATTCTATAGAAATTACAAACAAGATCATGTCCTCTAAATATTTCAGTTCTATTCAATACTTTAACAAATATGATGACATTGGAACTTCTTTCAAAAATGGTTCTGCCCAGATAGCTGTGATATTTCCTGAAGGTTTTGCAAATAAGCTTGACCATGAAAATAAGGCTGATATTCAAATAATTGCTGATGCTTCAAATATAAATACTGCTATAATGCTGACAAATTATACGACTTCCATTATAAATGACTATCAAACTGAGATAAATTCAAGTGTTCCTATGCTTATTCAACCTAAAGTGAGAATGATATATAATCCGGAACTTAGATCTGTCTTCGTATTTATTCCGGGCGTAATGGCTCTGGTGCTGATGATAGTTTCTGCTATGTTGACTTCAATTACTCTTGCCAGAGAAAAAGAACTTGGCACAATGGAACTCTTGATGATAACACCACTTCGACCGATTACTATAATAATTGGTAAAGTTCTCCCCTATTTGGTCCTTTCAGTTATTAACAGTGGAATTATCATCGGAATGGGTATGTATGTCTTCAATATGCCTATGAACGGGAATATATTTGTTTTACTTGCAGAATCAACTTTATACGCCATTACATCTCTTTCCTTGGGCATTCTGATATCTACGAAGGCTGAGACTCAACAAACGGCAATGTTCGTGTCTTTGATAGGCTTAATGCTTCCTACGATACTTCTTACCGGATTCATCTTCCCTGTTGAAAGTCTTCCTGAAATTCTTCAATATGTTTCAGCAGCAATCCCTGCAACCTGGTTCATTGAGATCATTAAGAGTATTATGATAAAAGGTCTCGGCATTGAATATTTCTGGAAACCTACACTTGTTCTTATAGGTATGACGATCTTCTTTATTATGCTGAGTTTAAAAAACTATAAATCCAGGATGTAAATGAAAAGAATATTTTACATAGTTCAGAAAGAATTCATTCAGATCTTCAGAAATAAAGCTCTTTTACCTTTGATTTTCATTGTTCCGATTTTTCAGACGATAATTTTATCTTATGCGGCAACCTATGAGATCAAGGATATTAAAATGAGCATTGTGGATCATGACCTATCATCGACTTCAAGGAATCTTGTAAATAAATTTCAGGGTTCTGATTTCTTTATTGTAGAGAATTTTGATTTCTCAGTTGAAAATTCTTTGAAAAAATTTGACAGTAATGAAAGTGATATTATCATAGTTATTCCTGCTGATCTTGAAACAGACCTGATGAAAAATAAGACTGGAGATATTCAAATACTGGTTAATGCTATTAATAATCAGAAAGCTGAGCTTGCATTTTTCTATGCGGGATCTATCATCGGAGATTTCAATCAAGATATAGCTATGAAATTTCTTCCTACTTCTGCTGAGAATAATTTTAAGAGTATTAATGTGATCCCCAACTA
>JAQIDB010000010.1 GCA_027858225.1 Candidatus Delongbacteria bacterium | reverse complement strand
TATGAAACAAATCCTGATTTAACAGAAGGTTTGTTTATATCTTACGGAAATGATTATCAAACTGGTGATTTGTTTTTAGAAAATGAAAGCGTTATAGTTATTATAGCGACTCATGATTTATACCTTCCTGATTTATCAGGCTTGGAACAATTTGCGATATTTAATTTCTTAAATGGTTTAGGCTTTAGCATGAACAACTATAATTTTGAAATTATAGTGAACAATGATGTACCTGATATGACATTCGCTGGTTATGAAAGTCATAGTATTGGTGACCAAGTCACTGATTCTGAAGAATTTGTGATTTTCATTGCGGATAACCAAGAAGTTTTACCGGATTTAACTGGTAAATTAGAAACTGAGATTAAAGAAATATTAGACGATCAACAAATTAAATTCACATTCAGTGAAGTTGTTAATGATGATTACTCTGAAGGAAGTTTCGCTTATTACGAAAACAATGACATTGGAGATTTTTATGAAAAAGACTCAACGATAGAGGTTGTTCTTTATAAAAATACTTTTACAGATGTTGAAGTTGGTCTATTTATATCTAAATATATAGATAGTGAAACAAATTCAGCAATTGAAATATATAATCCAACGGACATAGCTATTAACTTAGAAGATTATCATATTGTTATTTATACAAATGGATCTTTCGAAGTGACTTATCGTATTGAATTTGAAGAAGGTAGTGTAATCGAACCGAATGACACTTTCTTAATTTCTTCAAAAGTATCCGAACCTGACTTACAAAGAAAGGCTGAATTAAGAACAGATGATTTAGTATTTGATGGTAATGATACAATTCAATTAAGATATAAGAATGATACATATATTGATACAGTTTATAATTTAGGAGAAAGAGGATTCATTATGGACAACGAAATTTATGTTCGTCGTGAAGCCATTACTTCCGGAAATAGAGATTTTAGTTTAAATGAATGGAAGCCTTTTGTTCCAGATTATTATGAAATTATTGGAACACATCCTTTAGATATAGAAGATATATTAACACTAACTCAATCAGAAATTAATGAAATGCTAGCTAGAGGATTTGATCATCCGCTTGGCGGAATGAATTTGGTTACATTAGATGTAGTTCATGACGGTGATACAGCAGCGTTTATTCCTGGCTTTTTAGGTGGAGAACGCGTGAGATTCTTAGGTATCAATACACCTGAGACAAGTCCAACAGTCGCACCTGATGGTCCAGAACCTTGGGGATTAGAAGCCAAAGCTTATACAACAACTATTTTAGAATACGCTGATGAGAATAATTTACCGATTTATATTCAAAGTGATCCTGATTTAGGCTATACTGAAGGCTATGGTAGACACTTAGGATTGGTGTGGGTAGATTTAGGTGATAATGTTTTATCAATTGATATTTTAGACAGCGACGAAAATGTTTTATTTACTGAAGAATTAACGGGTGTTATCCTAGTGAATTATCATGTGTTAAAAAACGGTTTTTCATTGAATTTTTATGGAAGCGAATCTGAGATGATAGTGAATCATCGATATATGCTTAGATGGTTCCAAGAAGCTGAAAAATTCGCAAGGGACAATAATTTAGGACTTTTCGAATGAGAATTTTTGCTAGATTTCTATATGCATTATTTGCAGTTGGCATCTTTTTAATGGCATTTCAGTTTTCTATTTATAAAATGAGAGAACAATATTATGAAGATATTTTCGGTGAATCACTTGTAGATGAAGACTCTGATTTACCTGAATTTTATTATTTCTATGCATCATTCCCTGATTACCATAAAACAGATCCAGTGATTGAAATCGATCAAGATGGGTATCAAGTGAGAGCTTATGAAATTGCAAGAATAATCGAAGATGAAGATGAAGTTTTTATCGAAGAGTATTTGTTCTTTCTTGTATATCATAAAGATGTAGAACAGCTTAGTGATGTAGAAACGATTAGATTAAAGAACGAAGATTTAGGAGATTATTTTGATATTAATTTAATTAGGTATCAAGATTTGGATATTTTATCTTCCGTAAATGCAGAATCTTCAATGTTCTTGGTCAACAAAGAGGACATTGAGTTAGCAAATAATTATGACCAACTACAATTAAATGATATAAACAATGATTCTATAATTGAAAGCGCTTTATCTTTAGATGATTCGGACTTTACTATAAGAAGTAATTTATGGGCTTTCTATGATGGACATAATGAATTTCCAACACTTGAAACCATTCATTTGTTGGGTGACACAACAATACAACCTAAAGAACAGGTTGTAACCACTAATAACTACCTTGTTGATGAATACATGTACATCATGGGAATTATTA
>JAQIDB010000090.1 GCA_027858225.1 Candidatus Delongbacteria bacterium | reverse complement strand
TATATCAATAGAGCTCAGTTGAAAAACATCAAAGATTATGATTATCTATTGAATGATGTGGCAAACTACCAAAAAGATACTACAATGATCAAGCTTGATAACATGAGCATAGAACTGAATAGAGATAGTTTGGAAGTTATCATACACACTCCTAGTGATAATATTGTATTAGATCTTGAGATTGTAATAAGAGATTTAGTAAAAGAAATTAAAGTTGTCGATCAATATAATCAGTTAGATCCTGAAGAACTGACATATGAAAGTGAAAATGACCGAATTAAATATAAAATTTTATTTACATCATTCTCATTTAGAAAAGATGGTGATGATATTAAAAATATTCGATTTCCAGTATTCAGTATGTATTTCACGATTAAATGATTGAAAATAGTGGATATGACTACAAAAAATATAGGTGTTAGATGAAAAAAGCAAAAAAGGTGTTTATGAAAATATTAATATACATAACTTTATTAGTTACTTTGTTTGTTGTTGCTTACAGATATATAGATCCTGCTTTATTTACTTTAATAAGAGCAAATCAAAATACCGTACCTAAAATTTTCTTGTTTTTAGGGAAAGATCCCAATATGATTAATAAAAAGAATGCCTCCCTTCTTTCTCAAGCTTGTTTTTCTAATAATAAAGATATGGTCAAATTCCTTATTGATAAAGGAGCAGATCCAGATATGAAAGTTGTTGGTGACTTTACACCGATTTATATTGCAGCACAGCAAAAAAATTATGACATCGTAAAATGTCTGATTAAAAATGGTGTTGATATCAACAATAAAATAACGAACAAGAAATTATCGATATTAATGATAGTTGTAAAAAATGGTGATCTAGATATGACAAAATATCTTATTAGTGAAGGTGCTGACGTAAATCAATATGATAAAAATTGTTGGACTCCAGTAAGCTATGCTTCATACTATAATAAAAACGAGATATTAGATTTTTTATTATTACAAAATGGAAGAAAAGAAGATATCAAAAAGAAATGGCCAGAAATTGTACGAGCTGCATATAATGGAAATATTAAACAAATCAATAATTTCATTAGTGCAAGTATTGATGTTAACACTATGAATTATTTAGGTAGATCTGCTCTTCATTACGCATCTGAAAGAGGAAATATTGAATTGGTCGAAATACTGATTAATAATGGTGCCGATGTTAATCTTAAGGATAAAAATGGTGTAACACCACTGATGGAAGCCAGTGAGAAAAATGTCGAATTGGTAAAGTCCCTTCTCAATGCTGGTGCTGATGTGAATTTATACTCTAACTACCGTAAGAATGCTTTAATCTATGCTGTAGAGAAAGACAGGGGAGATATAGTAAAATTTTTGCTGGGTAACGGTGCAGATACATCTATCATGACCAAATCCGGAAGGAATGCGTTTGACTACGTTAAACGTAAAAATAAAGATTTGAAAGAAATACTCAGAGATAAAAATGATATTGTTCAATTCGATAATGTCAAAGTAACGAATGATTTTGAAGATTACAAATATGAATGGCTTTATCCGTATCCTAACGGGAACGATCTTAATGCAATATGTAAGATACCTGGAACTAATAAGATCGTAGCTGCTGGGAGAAGTAGTACGATCATGACCTATGATACTGTTAAAGGAACGGTTGAAGTAAATAGTGATTTGATTGGGTTAGATGAGTCTATTTCGAAAATACATTTTTTAGATAGAAATACAGGTTATGCTTTATTAGGGTCAAATAAACTGATACGTACAATAGATGGTGGACGTTCGTGGCAATGGGGAAATATAAATATTCACGGGAATGCTTCCGATCTCTATTTTAAAGGTAAACGCGGTTTTATAATTGGGAATTTTGACACTATAATACGGCTAGACACAAAAACTGGAAAATGGATATTATGTAATGAGAATTTCACCGGTAAGTATGAGTGGAATGTTAATCTAAGAGATATTTACATTGATGATAAAGGTTTCGGGCTTGTTGTGGGTAGCAAAGGAGCAGTATTCTCAACAAATGATCATGGAATATCATGGAATAAATACGATAAAATTAAAACTGAGAATGATTTAATCAGAATTGCATTTGCTGATTCGAAAAATGGATATGTCATCGGACAAAAAGATGTTTTATTTAGTACAATTGATGGTGGTAAATCATGGGAGAGTGAATTTAAAGAAGATGATAAATATAAAGCTACTTATGTTGAAAAAACATATAATGATTTATTTTTCATTGATAATAATGTTGGGTATAGAAAAGAATATCCTGGAGGATTGAAAAAAAGTATCGACAAAGGAAAAACATGGTTTGCTTTAGACGAAGTTACTCTCCCAAATAAATCGTTATTTGAAGATGAACTTGTTTACGGTCTGAAAAAAAATACTCTCATAGTATCGAAAGATGAAGGTAAAACCTGGTCAAGTGTTAACGAAGAAGTTATGGATGGGTCTATACTGGTTGATTATATTGATGATACTAATATTTATGGGATGGTAAATAAAACTAGATTTTTACGAAGTAATGATCATGGTGAAACATGGAAAACAGAAGACATAAAAGGTGTTTTTGATATTTACTTCATCGATTCTTCAAAAGGATATATGCTTTATTCGAATAACTTCAATAAGTATAAAAACTATAACCAAGGCTGGGGATCAGAAAGTCACTTTGATCTGCACATCGGTTTAAAAAGTACTGATGATGGTGGAGAAACATGGAATTTGGTAGAAAGTGATCTTAATGAAGTTGTTGAAGATGAATTGGTTTTTAGACTGAATAGTAGATATAATCAGTCGGAGAATATGTATTTTTTTAACAGTGAAATTGGATTCCTTTTTTGCTATGGTGCTATACTTAGAACGATTGATGGTGGAAAAACATGGAAAGAAGATAATACAAATACAATATGGAAGAATTTGACTAACTCTGATAAGATAACAAATACTAAAACATTTTATTTTGTCAACGAGAAAACAGGTTTTCGAACTGATGCAAATGGTGCTATTTACAAAACTGTAGATGGAGGAAGTAACTGGAAGCAGGTATTTAAATCAAACCTTATAATTAACAAGCATGATCATATAGCTTTTAATTCGATAGACTTTATAGATGAAAATTTAGGTTTTGCAGTCGGTAATTTTGAATCAATTTGTAGAACAGAGGATGGTGGAAATACTTGGGAGTTGATAAAAAACACAAAGTATTCTAACAATTATGATAAAATATATTTTCATGATAAAATGAGAGGAATTATTGTTGGTGATTATATTTATGTCACTAGTAACGGTGGTAGAAATTGGGTGACAACCTGGAATCGAACATCATACTTTACCAAAAGTGCAGCATACTATAATGGGAAGGATAAAATAATAATTGCAGATGATCATGATGGTATACAGAAAATAACATGGAGAAATGATGAATAAAACTGACAACAAATACATCATTGCTATTTTAACTACATTGAGCTTAGTGTTAATATATTTAATAAATTATTTTACAATGCATACAATTCGAGTAATATCCTTAGGAAGGTTTGTGTTTCTTACATCGAGTTACTTAATAGCTCTATCATCGGCATATTTCGGAGCTTCAATTCTTTGGGTGTTTTCTAAAAGGGATAAAGGTTTTAGACCATTTAAGATCGCAGTTTTCTCTTCAATAATATTTTCTATTGGTAAGCTGATTATTTTTTCTTCAATGATGGTTACGATCTTCATACCTATTGGAACGCTGGGTATTTACTCTCCGTTTATTGTTTCAGGATTGATATTGTTGGTATTCTCATTTCTTACATACTTAACGGCAAAAAAGAATTGTAGTAAACCTGTTGAGAAACAAAAAAAATACTTTCAAAGGGGTAGAAATTTAATTGTGCTAGTAGTAATATGGACTATCATAATATTATTCTTCACTTTAAATAATTCTCCTTATCCAATCGGTAGAAAACCTAAGACAATAAATACTGTTAATATTGATATTAAGGATACAACTTTAAATTTATTCTCAGATGAAAAAAATAGAGAATTGTTATTACGGCATTTTGCTTCTTCAATTGATTGGAAGGTCGGATTGTTTAACGGTAATTTTAGGGTAGAAAGAGCTCCATTATGTGCAGTAAAAAAGAACAAAAAAGGTCTTAGTTACGAAACGACTTTAAATGGTCAAATTACAAGCTTTGATCTAGATAGTGTTAGCTTTGAAATGAATAGTGATATTGTACATGTTAATTTTCGTTTTGAAGATGTGCCAAATAAATGGAACACTAAAGAAGCAATCGTGGGATCAAAAGAATTCGAATTAGATGTTGATAGTGCAAGACATTCCAGGAATCTTAACTCTGCTATGATAATAAAAGGTAATGGGATAGATATATTCATAAGGGAGAGTAGTAAAGACAAAGAAAGAAAATTTACACAGAAAACTATCTATGAATTAAACGATCTTCTAAAGAAGTTGTTGAACTCTGAAACAGCCAAAGATAGAGGATTCGACCCTGAGCTTATGCCTAGGGGGGCAGTGATAAAAAGCAATAAATCTGAGATCGTAATGGATGGATCAAGTGGTTATTATAATTTTAAAGGTTATGTAAATCCTGGGGAAAAGGGGTATGTTTATCTTCGAGCTTACAATCCCAACGACAAAACAAAAGATCTGATTAATGATTATTTTAAGAAATCTTCTATAGAATATACAGGATGGTCGGATGATCCTAACGAAAAATTCAGTTTTGATATATTAGATTGTATTCAAAGTTCAACCTTAAAACAAAAAGCTGTTATTGAAGTTTGGTTTCATTCTCTCGAAAGAGATAGAAGAGATAGTCTTCTTATTTCGACAGAGAAAACTGTAGTAGCATTTCGACACTAATTAATGCGTTTTTAATCCAACTACAGCACGATTCACCCAGATCATTGCAATGATACCACCGATCACAGCTGACAAACCCACACCGGCAAAAAGACCCGGTAAATCCCAGAAATAAGACCCTAACCATGCAAGTGGTACATATAATCCAAACATTCTAATAGCGTTCATACTCATAGCTTTATATGGTTTATGCATAGCATTGAAAGTATTTGCAGTAACGAACATTATTCCCTGGAATCCGTATCCAGCAGAAACGAGTATTAGATAAAGCACTATTATTTGAATAACATTAACGTTATTATCAAATATCATTGCAATATATTTACCTGAAAAAGCTAAACCGATGAAAAGTATAGCTCCGGTGATCATTGAAAATCTATGACTGAACTTAATTCCCTTATGAAGTCGATCAAAATTCTTTGCTCCTATATTTTGACCTGCAAAGGCAAGTATCACAGTCCCGAGAGAAAAGATTGGTGCAAGTGCGAACATTTCTATCCTAGTTCCTACACCTAAAGCAGCAACTGCTTCTTCACCATAACCAGACACCATTCTTGTTATGATCCCCATAGAAATAGGAACAATGAACTGGGTCAGAGAAGCAGGAATCCCTATGAACAAAACTCTTCTCCAAGTATCAAAAATAGTGTTAATTTTAATTACAGCAAAAGAGATCATTTTAAATTTATATTTCAGAAATAATAAAGTTACTGCAAAAGTGGTCAATCTTGCGAAAACAGTAGCTATTGCAGCCCCTTTTAGCTCCATTCTTGGAAATGGTCCCAATCCAAAAATAAGGATCGGATCTATAATACCATTAACAGTCATACCAATAATCATCACAGTACTTGGAATAGCAGTGTTGCCTGCTGCTCTGATAGCATTATTACCCATCATTGGAATAACTACAAAAGGAACCCCGATATACCATATAAACATATAATCTTTGATATATCCCAAGATCTCACCTTTTGCTCCAAGTGCTCTAAATACAGGATCGATAGTTAATAGTCCAAGTACTATCATTATTACTGCTATACCAAAACCTAATATCAAAGCACCTGTTGTAAGTCTCTGGACAGTCTCATGATCTCCATTGCCAATAGCTCTTGAAATTACTGCTGAAGCTCCTACACCCAGTCCAAGGCCGATATGAGAGTATATCATTACTACAGGGAAAGTAAAGCTCATAGCTGCAAGATAAGTTGTACCTAATTGCCCAATGAAAAATGTGTCAACGAGATTGAACATTACCATAGCATACATACCGACCATCATGCCGAATGTAAGCTTCATAATACTTTTATTTATTGGTCCTTCAGTTAGTACTGCTTTGCTCTTCAAATTGTACTCTTAATTTATTTCGACGTAAAAATAAGATTTATTATCAGAAATTGAAATAATGTAATTTATTTTATTTTCTTTAATACCCAGGGACAAGTATTGCCGTCTTTGCCGTACTTACACCAGGGTTCACAATAGTAACATGCATTTACTTTTTCATTGTTCAAAGCTTTGTTTGTCCATTCTGGATCGGCTAATAATCCTCTACCTACTGCAACAATATCAGTATTATTGTCATTCAGTAGTTCTGCAGCTTGTTCGGGATATCTGATCCCGTAAACTGAAGCTACAGGAATATTAACGTTGTCATGGATCACTTTACCCATATAAGTTATTTTAGAAAAATTATAAGTTTCAGGAACTTCAATACCATCATATCCAATTCCTGCCGAAACATCCAGAAGATCAACTCCTGCAGATTCCAGTTTCTTAGCGAAATAGATATCTTCTTCAAAAGAGGGATCATTCACTCCAAATCTATAACCGATGATAAAATCATCTCCAGTTGCTTCTCTGATCTTATCAACAATCTCTAAAGGTAATTTAATCCTTCCATCCAGATCTTTTCCGTATTCATCATTTCTTTTGTTCGTAACTTTTGAAGTAAACTGACTAAGGAGATATCCGTGAGCTCCATGAATTTCAATTCCATCCAAGCCTGCTTTTTTAGCTCTGATCGAAGCACTGACATAGTCCTCAATTACTTTATTTATCTGCTCCAATCTCATTTCTTCACATTTCTTATTTTTTACATCCTTTGCTGATGCAGAAAATACTTTATCACCAAATGCTTGCATACCAGCATGTACAAGTTGAACAACTACCAGAGAGCCTTCCTTATGGCATGCTTTTGCAATTTTTTCAAATTGAGGAATATGATCGTCACTCCAGAGCCCCAGTTCTTTTTCTGCAAGTTTGCCAGTAGGGGAGATCGCTGTTGCTTCCACAACTATAGTGCCAGTACCACCTGCAGCTCTCTTACCATAATGCTCGGATCGACTTACAGTCTCAAATCCATTTTCATCTGTCCAGTTGAAACAAACTAAAGCTGGCATTAAAATTCTGCTCTTTGCAGTTTTTGTATTTATTTTGATCGGATCACTTATTTTTGACATAGAATTCCCTTATAATTAATTATGTTTAATATCTATACATTATAACAATCAGTCAATGATAATTATCCTGAATTGTTAAAAAACGGTGATAAAATAAAAAAAGGCAGGATTTATCCTACCTTAATAAAATTTGTCCGATCAAAATCTATTTGTTAATAATCATTTCCACATAAAATTTTAATCTTTCATTGCATCATTGATCGCTTCTTCAACTATCTGCTCCATTGATCTTGGAGTATTAAAAATACTTACTTCAGGGTCGAAAATATTACCCTGAGAAATAAATTTAATGACAATTCTATTGTCTTTAACCAAGTCGGCTAAAAGTTTATCTTTGATCTTCTTTGTATCTACCGAATAACCACGGTCTGTAGCTTGAGAAGTCTTTTGGCCAATAAGTTTGTCGATTTGTATAAATATTTTATCGGAGCTGTTTTTAGAAAGCATTACATAACCATTAAATTTGTGTTCATTATTATCAAGGTCAAACCAACTTTCTTTAGTCAGTGTTAGGTCGTAATCCCCAGTTACTAAATTAAGATCTTTCATAAATGAAATTTTACCATCAACGAACAGTGTTTTAACTTCCACATCATCATCAAGTACTATTTTATCAGATAGACCATCAAGTTCTATACCTAATTTAGATAGATTGTCAAATGAAGACAGTAATTGATCCATTGTTTCAGAACTATTAAACGAAGAACCTTTGCCAATAATAACTTCACTGATAATTTCACCTTCAGTCTTGATCAAATGAGGAATGTCAATATTCAGCTCAAGTTTACTTAGGTATACATTCTCTGAATCTATCTCAGGCCTATTCTTAACTTTCACCTGATCATCTGCATATTGGTCTCTAGGGGCGAATTTAATATCTTCAAGCTGAATAGATGGAGTAGTAGAAAATATATTAACATCTATATCCTTTACATCAAATCTTGTATCAAGATTTTCCTCAACTACAAATACAACTTCTTCTCTTTCAAACATCTTTGAAATGAAATAATTTACACTAAGCATAATTACAATAGCTATAATGCCTAGAACAATAAGTACTTTAACAAATGTTTTCATGTATTTCTCAGTTTTATTTTATTGTATTATTTCTTAAAAGCCAAGACCCTTAGGTATCTTGATCTTATCCTTATTATCTTCTAATAACTTATCTGCTTCTTTTTGAGCTTTTTCTTTAGCTTCATCTTTGACTTTATCTACTTCCTTGTTTACTTTAGCCTTAGCTTTGTCTACTTCTTTATTCACTCTATCCTTAACAGCATCTGTTACTGCATCTTGGATAATCTTTGATAACGATGGTGGCACTGCTGTAATTTTTACCTTTGGATCTGATATATCTCCTTTAGATGAAAATTCGATCTTAATTCTTCCATCTTGAACCAATCCTGCTAGAAGTTCTTTCTTTATCTTTGCAGTATCGAACTCAATTTCTTTATTCTTAATCTTTGCAGACTGTTCATCGATAAACTTATCAACCTCTTTGAGTATCTTTTCAGATTCTCCTTTTGAAATTAATAGGTTTCCGGCAAAGTTATGTTGGTTGTTTAAAACATTGAACCAGCTGTCTTTGCTCAAAGCAAGATCATAACCCTTTGTTTCAAGAGTAAGATCTTCAAGGAAAGAAACTTTACCCTCTTTGTATTTTATCTTAGTTTCTGCATCTTTTGTAAGTTCAGCTTTTTTAGAGAGGATTTTTAGATCAATACCGATCTTTGAGAGTGTCGATAAAGTAGTTTTAAGTTTTTCTAAAGCTACTAGACCTGAAATGAAAGAGCTTTTCCCGATAGTAATGTTATAAATTATCTCAGGGTTTATTTCTCCAGTCTTTAAGTCAAACGGTTCAATATCACCTTGAGATTTAATTAGTAATTTAGCCTGTTCATTATCTTCTTTGTCAGTAATGATTATATCTGAATTAAATTGAATTGTTGCTTTGTTGTGGTTGACAAGATCTTTTGGATCAATATCAATTGAACTTATGAGAACATCGAGATCATTAACTATAAGTTTTTGCTGAGTTTTTTCTACAAAAATATCAATTCTAGCATCTTCAATTCCAATTTGATTGAGATCTGCAGCAATAGGCAAATCTTTATTTGTGAAAGGTTTATCCGTTTTAGTGTCTGTTTTGGGTTCTGAAGCAGAAATTTCTTTAGTTTCTTTTTCTATAACTTCAGTTTCAGTTCTCTCTGTTTTTTCAGTAACTGTAGAAGTAGTAACAGATTTCCCTGCAGGTGGATCAAAAAGAGGTGTTACACTATTTTTACCATTATCTTTCACAATTATTTCAAATTTAGGTTTTGTGATCAGGAATTTATTTAGAACAAATTTCTTTTGAAGTAACGGCATCAGATTTGCCTTTAATTCGATTTTTTCTATTGAAATGATATCTGTTTGTAATTCTGGTCTTTCATCAATATGAATTTTCTCATTGGCGTATTTGTCTCTTTTGGCAAACTTAATCTCATCAAGGATTAGAGATGGGGTGGTTGAGAAAATACCTATCTCAATATTTTTAAGATCGAATCTTGTATTAAGATTTGCTTCGACTTGTTTTACGATGATATCTCTGTCGAAATACTTTGTAATGTAAATATTTACCCCTACGATCAGAAGTATGAATAAAATGATTAGCACTATTATGATTTTGAAAAACTTTTTCATGATATCTCCCTACTTTATAGCTGTTATTGGATCTAATACCTTATCGCCAAGTATCTTTCCACTGTCTACTTTGATTATTGAATATTTATAGTAGTCTTCCTTACTAATCTTGAACACATGCTCAAATACTTCAGAAAGTTTCACAGATTTTCCTTCAATGAATCTTATACCTACTATGATATTGTCACCATCAAATTCAAGTTTTTTTGCATAAGGGACAAGATCAATTTTTCTGAATCTCTTCTTATGTTTTCTTTCAAATTCAAGTTTTTCCTTAGATCTGAATTTAATTATCATCTCAGTGAAATATTCTGCTGCTCCGTCAGGTATGTCAATCAAATATTCATTATAATCTATAAAATGCATAGGATGCAAGACCTTATCTTTAATCTCCGTAGCATCAACAAATTCCATGACATTGGAAAATAATTTCTCCATATCTTCTTTTATGGTACCGGGGTAATATTCCTTAAATCCGATATCAATGTATTCACAATTTGAAGTTACTCCGAAAGAAAGAGGATGTCCAAAGCTAAATACAGGCAGAGGATGATACCCTCGCGAATATTCAACAAGTATATCATGCTTGTTTATAGATCGTTCCAATAAAGTGATAAGATTTCTCTGTGAAATAAATCTTGAAGCAGGTAATCGTTTGTATTTCACCCTATATCGAATGGATGCTTTAGGTACAGATGCAGCATCATGACCCAATACAGGTTGTTTTATTATCTCTCCAAAACCCTTCGGATCTACTTTTTTAGTCAGTAATTCATTACAATTATATTTTTTCTCAATACCGCAAAGAGAACATTTTTCTCTACAAGGTTCTGTGAATGCTTCTTTCTTAGCTTTGTCCCATTCATCGATAAAATATTCTTTATTTATTCCAATATCAATAATATCCCAAGGAAGAGGGTTTTCAGTTGGTTTATCTTCAAGATATTCATTTACATCGATCTTTAAAGATTTAAAAACTTTTTTCCACAGATCAAAGTCCATATTTTCTGACCAGGCATCGAATAAAGCTCCTCTTTTGTATGCTTCTATGATAGCTTTAGTTAATTTTCGATCTCCTCTGGAGAAAATTGCTTCAAGTACTGAAACCTCAGGGTCACGCCAATTTAGTCGCATACCCTTTCTTCCTGTATTTTTAGCTAAGATGCCCACTCTGTGCTTTAATTCCTCTAGAGTAGCTTGTTTAGCCCATTGAAAAGGAGTATGAGGTTTAGGATTGAATGGCGAAATAGATATTTTGATATTTATATTACCGTATTTGCGGGAGTATTTCCCAATTGCATTTATCATTTCTGCCATTTCATACATATCTTCATCAGTTTCGTAAGGAAGGCCGATCATGTAATACAATTTGATATTTTTCCAACCTAATGGTAAAATAATATCAAGCACATCATAGATATCTTCTAAGTTGACAGGTTTATTGATAACTCTTCTTAATCTGTCAGAACCTGCTTCAGGAGCAAATGTGAAGGATGTTTTTCTACCTAATGAAGCTACAAGTGCAATTTCTTTAGTGAAAGATTCAGCTCTCATTGACGGGAAAGAAAGGTTTATATGTGAGTTTGCGTATTTTTTATATAATTCTTCTAGTAATGGTGTTATGTTCGTATAGTCAGATGTTGACAGTGAAAGTAACGATAATTCATTCCAACCACTATTTGTTAAAGCATTATTGGTCTGCTCCATTATCTCAGGAAGACTTCTTTCTCTTACAGGTCTATAATAGTATCCTGCCTGGCAGAATCGACAACCTCTATTACAACCTCTCATTATCTCAACTGAAGCTCGATCATGCGAAATATCCATCAAAGGAACGATAGGATAGCTTGGATAATTTTGAGGTTCAAGAGATGTAACGGCCTTTGTAACCTTTTTGTAAGGTTCTTCATAGCCGATAAATTTATTATTTTCATCGTAAATAGGAGAATATAAACTTGGAACGTATATACTATCCAATTTGGATAATTTAGATAGCTGCTCACTTTTACTGTTTTTACCAGTTTTTAAAGATCTATACTTTTCAATTAACTTTAGCAACATTTCTTCACCATCTCCGATCTGGAAAAGATCAAAAAGATCAGCAACAGGTTCTGGATTTATAGCATTAGCTCCACCACCGATGATTAAAGGATAAGACGTGGCACTGTTTTTATCTCTCTCGGATGATAAAAATGGGATACCTGAAAGTTCTAAAACCTCCAGAATGTTCGTAAAGCAAAGTTCGTAGGGGAGAGTAAAGCCTATAATATCAAATTCTCTGGCTGGGGTTCTTGTTTCTAAGCTGAAAAAAGGAATATCTTTTTCTCTCATCATTGTTCCTGCTTCTTTAGCCGGAACAAATGCTCTTTCACATACTATATCATCATGCTTATTTAAAATGTTATATAAAATATGAAAGCCTTTATATGCCATACCAATTTCATACAAGTCAGGATAAATAAGTAATATCGTGATCTTTTTATCGTGATCTTTGACAATAATGTTCTCTTCTGATCCTGCGTATCTTAATGGTTTCTCTACAAATGGCAGTAATTCAGATTCAATTTTGTTGTATAGCTCTGTCATTTATCTCTTTCTTTCATTTTATTTATTGCAAAATTTAAACTGCTGTCATGCTGAATTTATTTCAGCATCTATCTTTAATCAGTTTTAGACCCTGAAATAAATTCAGGTGACGATTATTTAACTTTTCAGAATTTTGATAGCTTCTTTTCTATCTGGATGTTTGAAGAAGTAGTTGCCTGAAACTAGCATATTAACGCCTCTTTCAGTCAGGAGTTTGACGGTTTTATCATTAACTCCACCATCTACTTGAATGAGGAAGTCTTCTTTTAGTCTGTCTTGGTAATAAATATTAAATTGATCAATCTTATCTAAAGTTGACGGTATGAAACTTTGCCCTGAAAAACCAGGGTTTACAGACATGAACAATACAAGATCAAGATCATCTAGGATATAATCAAGAAATTCTATAGAAGTTGCAGGATTTAAAGCAATACCGGCTTTAATACCTAAAGATTTGATCAATTGAATTTGCCTATGAATATGAACAGTAGATTCAGCATGGATAACTATTATATCAGCACCGGCTTTAGCAAATTTTTCAATATAATTTTCAGGATTTTCAATCATTAAGTGAACATCTAAAGGGAGTTTTGAAATTTTCTTGCAGAATTCTACTATAAATGGACCAAATGTAATGTTTGGGACAAAGTGGCCGTCCATAATATCTAAGTGAAGGTAATCAGCTCCTGATTCCTCACAACTTTTAATTTCTTTCTCCAGGTTTGAGAAGTCAGCAGAAAGTAGGGAAGGTGAAATGTAAATCATTTTTTGTTACTCCGTTTATTAAAAGTTAGTACCAAGACTTAGTAGATGCTGAGGTGTTGAAGCGCTATTATAAAGATCCCATCTCCAGGATACATCGTATCTTAAGATGAAATATCCGACATTCATTCTAGCTCCAATGCCACTTGAAAGCATTATATCATTCAATTTTATGTTAGTATCAACAGATTCTACACCTCTGAAATCATCATCGTCCCAGGCAGCTCCAACATCGGTAAACATTACGCCCATGATATTTCCTAAAACCATAGGGAAAGGAAATCCCAAAGCTATATATTTTATTAATGGATATCTGTATTCTAGATTAAATAATGCAAAAGTGTTACCTGCCTGTTCATAAAGTCTGTAACCTCTGACAGGATATTCTGTGTATGAAAAATACTTTGCATTTACGGTAGTGAAATCGTGGTCGCTGTTTACACGGTAATTAAACCAATTAGATAAACCTCCAAGATAGAATTGCTGAGGTGTATTACCACCACTAATTCCTCCAGTGAATCTGAAAGCAAATTGATAATCACCTTTCATTCTAAAATATTTTCTATAGTCCATTGTAAAAGTCTGAAATTGTGTTTTATCATTTTCAGAACCTAAAAGATCACTCGTGTCAGCTGTATAATACAGACTCATTCTAAATCTACTTCCGTTCACAGGTCCAATATATCCCCAGATAGCAGAATCGTAACTAAATCCTGTGCCGATCGACAATAATGTATTGCTATGGTCATGTTCATATTCATCAGCAAGATCATTGTATTCTTCATTGATAATATTTTTCAGAGAAAGGAAAGAATCAAACCTTGAATATCTACTTAAAGGGTATTCAGCCATGAAATTAAATGTCAATAATCGATCTCTGTATCTTTCACCGACATCAGCTGCGATCTCATCCCAGATGTAATAGTAAACCACATCGTGAGAAAAACCTACTCCCCAATTTATCCTTGCAGGTAAGTAGAAATAATAAAGATCAACTGTTGAATTTAAAAGATCCTGATTCATGTCAGTTATGAAAATTATTCTATGACTTGAAAGATAATCTGAAAATTGTAAATAGGCCGAACCTACAACTCCATAACCGGTAGCATATCCTGCATTGACCGTGATTATATCAGGAGTGAAGAACGGTTCATATTGTTTCTTTAGATAAGTATCCTCAGCAACTTCGTCTTCATCAAGGTCTACCAACATATTTTTTGAAAATTGAAATTTACGCAGATTGGTTTTTCCAAATTCAGGTATACTGTCAGAGCTTACTAAAGGTTTAGAAAAATCAGTTTCTTCATACCATCTTAATTCTTCTGGTATGGTCTCTGTTTTAGTTAGTTTGTCAACTTCTTCGATCAAGTAAATATCATATCCACCATTGAAAACGGCAGTATAGGTTAATTTGTTATGATTGTAGCTCGCATCGGAACAACCTGTCATGAAATTTGTCAATGGTTTCTCATTTAGACTGTTCATGTCATAGGAGTAAATATTGTTGACACCTGATTTGTCAGAAATATAGCCTAACATTTTATTACTTATCCAAAATGGTGAAAGGCTGTGGAAATTAGAATTTGTTACTTTTTTAAGTTCTTGGGTAGTTATATCAATAGTATAAATATCTTTCGTGTTCAAATTTCGAGTCAATAACTGTGTAATGTTATCTAAGTTTGTTGTTAGGTCATCTAATCTATCAGAAGAAAAAACTATTTTCTTACCATCAGGGGAAAATTTAGGGTCGTTATCAGAATAGATATCGTTTGTAAGTTTTTTTAGCTCTTTTGAATTAATATCGTATAAATAAAGATCGCTGAATCCATCTTTAATGCCTGTAAAACAAATTTTATCACCATCAACAGACCAATCAGGGTAATAAAGACCATCCATATCGAATTTGATTCTTTCGATCTGCTTACCAGATTTAGCTTCATAAATAAATAGAGCATCTTGATCAGTACTCTTGGAGAAAAATGCAATATTTTTACTATCAGGAGACCAAGCAATACCGGGTCTAAGCCAATGGAATTCCTCAAAATCACCTGATGACTGTCCTGAAACTATTTTATTTATTATCTCACCATCAAAAGTTCTCATAAGATAAATGTCAAAGTAATCTGATTTGTTACTCAAAAATGCTACTTTTAATCCATCCGGACTTATTGATGAAGAGTTATTTATCGCATTTCCATATTTAACATGGTCTGAAAGTCTAACAGATACATCCTGAGGCATATCACACTTTGTAAGACTTGACCAAAATTTCGCTTTTAACCATTTTTGCCAATCATCAGATAAATCCTTGAATTCAAGGCCGATCGCATCTTTAAAAGCACCTTCGGTCGATCTTATCATATTTACATTTCGGAGTATCTGTCCGATCTTCTTAGCACCGTAGGTATCAGCCACATATTTGAATAGAGATTGTCCGCCTTTGTATGCCATATAGTTGTTTAGGTAATAGATAGACTGCAAATAGCCATTGTAAACTGCATCTCTGATCACCATATCAGAACCACTTTCCCAGCCACCGCGACTTTCATATTCTGCAATTCCCTCAATAAACCATAAAGGCATATTCATTTGTTGAAGACCATTCATGATAGCCTGGAAATTACCTTTAAATAGCATTTGATTCATCATTGCATGTGTAAGTTCGTGATGAATTACATGCCTAAAATCTTCCCAGTTTCCCTCATAAGGAACCACAACTCTATTTTTGAAGAACTCAGTAAATCCACCTACGGATTCTTCGGGAATTCCACCCATTACATTTGTTTCTTCGAAATGGTTGTGTGAGTTATAAACTAATATATGTACTTTTGATTTAGGTTTATATAAAAGATCTTTTTGAAGGTGTTTTAGTGATGTTTCTGCTATCTCAGCACAGAAGTCAGCCAACATTTCTCCACCATCATAGTAATAGATTTTAAAATTGTTCGTTTCCAGAACTTTCCAATCAAAATCGTGATACTGTACTTTATTTTTCCCGAAAGGAAATAGTGAGAGTGTTAGGACAAGAAGTAGGAAAAAGATTGATTTATTATACATACTGTTTCTTCTTTTGTTAATAATTCTTCGTAATATATAATAAAAAGGAAATCTTTGCTATGACAAAAATAGGGATTAGTTGGTAGGGGCTAAGGATTAGAAAAATGTCATTCTCTGACTTGATCAGGGAATCCAGAGGGATACAGAATATTTACAGGAAGCAGGGAAGATATAGAAGGTTATCGTCACCCTGAATTTATTTCAGGGTCTACCTTTAATTTGTGGAACTCTTACTTGCGTTCTATACTAAAAATTCATGGCAAACCCAAGACCAATTCCATTGTTTTTAGGATTGTAAGTTGGAGATATTGAAATATTATACTTTTTTTTCAGTTTTGAGTTTAGATAACCTGTTGTTATTAAGGCATCAATAGGAGCTATAATATGGTTTGTAATTATTAAACTACCTGATGTAATCAAAATACCAATAGCGCCCCATTGTGCTTCACTATTACCTGCTATATTACCTACTATAAAGGCAATTCCTACACCAGACCATCCTATGATTTCAATTCCTTTATAAAATGACCTTCTTCTAGGATTACCCCAGCCTGGGATAAATAAGGATTTAACACCATTCTCAGCTACTGATAATTTCTCATTATTGTATTGAATGTTTCTTGGTCTGTCTTGTGAGTAAGTAAAATATGTTATTGATAATAATGCTAAAATTGAAAGTATTTTAATAAGGTTCATTCTTACTCCATTTGTATTTTATTTTCAAGAAGTCAAAAAAATAGTAAATAATGTTGTAAATCACAAGTTGAATATTTGTTTTAAGTCCCGTAGGGACGACTTATTAATAGCACGGTACTTCAGTGCCGTGTGTTTACAGATGATTGATTTCCTTTTTTTCGGTTGAGCACACGTGCTCAACCGAAGAGGGTTCGGCTGGATCTTTTGTCACGGGGTTGAAACCCCGTGTTATGAATAAGTCACCCCGAATGGGGTTAAGAAAACCTTTGTTAAACATCTTATTTTAAAATAAATTACAACCAGTGAGTATTTTTTGTGTCTTAGATTGTGTAAGGTGATAAAACGAGAGATGAATGACTGATAAAGAATTGATATACAGTTATGTGACCAATAGTGATAATTCTGCTTTTGAGGAATTTTTTACAAAGTATAAGGATAAACTCTACGGATTTATCTGTAGTAAAACCTATCCTGAACAGGCTGATGATATTTTTCAGGAGTCATTTAAAAAATTTATTTCTGTGATTTTTGAAAAGAAATTAGAGAATCCGAAAAGTTATTTATTTATGATAGCAATGAATATTATGAAGAATAGAAGTAGGAATAAATTTAAAGATTCAGTTTCATTTCAGGAAGATATTAACTACGAATCAAAATTAGAGCTTCCTGAAGACATTGCTAACTTTGAAACTGAATTTGATAAAGAGCTTGATCTAAAAAGATTAGAATTAGCTTTAAAGAACTTGTCAGATAATAAACATGAGTTTCATAATGTTTTACATCTTCATATTTATTCAGGATTTTCTTTCAGTGACATTGCGACTATAGAGGATAAAAAAAGAAATACTGTAACCGGTCAATATTTATATGCAATAAAATACCTTAAAAAATATTATGATGAGATATAACAATGAAATTAAATGTACTAGAAGGTAAATTGAAAAAAATCGGGCAAAAGAGTGCACCTGATGACCTGTGTCTAGATGTTCTTAAGTTTGCAGAAAAGAGAACTGAGATACATTCAAAAGCATTTAAGCTACGACAAATTACTGAGATCCCCTTTATAAATCGATTAATACTTCAGGTATTAGGCTCAATACCTTTTATCGAATTATTTTGGTTTATAAACGAGATATTCGTTAAGAAAAATAACATTAAAATTAAATTACATTAGTAATAAGGAGGGAAAGATGGGATTCGGAAAAACATTTAAAAAATATAAAGTTATTTTCATCACATTTTTAGTACCAATAGGATTAGCGGCTATTACAGGTTTTTTTTACTTAGCAGGTATCTTTGTGCAATGGTTATGGGCTGTTACGATAAGCGATATTTTTGCAGTGAAAGAAATAAGTTTCTGGCAGGCAATTGGTTTGATCGTACTTTGTAAGATATTATTCGGCAATACTTTCTC
>JAQIDB010000201.1 GCA_027858225.1 Candidatus Delongbacteria bacterium | reverse complement strand
GCTTCTGCTGATGAAAGTTATTACTTTGAAGGTGGTATCTGGAAAGATCTCTATAACAATACAACTATAGATTATCCCGGAACTGCAAATTTTTGTATAAAAGCTCTGACAAATCCGGTGTTTTTAAATTTGGGCAGTCCAACTAACGTACAGATCTCTCTTGATGCTATAAATGTGTACATTGCTTGGGATAATGTTCAAAATGCCAACACTTATCACATTTATACTTCGGATGATCCCTACGGTACTTTTAATTACGTTGCAACAACTGCAACAAATTCCTGGTCAGCTACTTTAGATGCTTCAACGAAGAGATTTTATTATATCGTTGCTGATTCTGCTTTAACGAGGGTAGATGTGCCGAACGTAATCCGTTTGAATAAAAGATAATAGTTGCAAATAGTGAATTTTTAAATTATTTTCATTTAAGCATTTTGATAAAAAATATTTAATCGGGAGATTATTGAATGAAATTATTTAAATTTTTTATTATTCTGATTCTAATGCATGTTTCCATTAATTTATATGGAATTTATCATAAAGTAGGAGAATATAAATCTGATACAAAGAGGGTTACATTTTTTGAGAAATCTGACAGTCTATTATTTTCGGTTAAATATTCAGGATTATTCGAGATAATAGATGTTTCCGATCCATTAACTCCGTATTTAAAAAGTAGTCTACAAATCGAAGATTATTTCGGGGGAGTTGTGGGAGAAGTCAAAATTTATGACCAGAAAGCTTATTTGTGTGGTCAGGATTCGATATATGTTTTAAATATCTCTGATGTCCTTAATCCGGTTTATGAAAAAAGTTATAGTTTCGGATGGGTAAATGATATTGTTGTGTCCGGGAATATGATGTATATTGCTGACTCCCCATCTTTCTATATTTATGATACTACACCTCGTTACGAAGAAATTGTATGGTCAGCTTATGAAGAATATAAATCAATTTGTTTAGTTGATTCAATTTTATATGGAATTTCTGATAAACTAAAGATATACAATGTAAGTGACCCAATGAATCCAGAATTAATTAATGAACTTAATTTATCTATTGGATCAAATGCTGGTATTGCCATTCAAGACTCAATATTATACGTATCCTCCTCTTATCTATTCTCTATAGATATTAGTGATTTAAGCAACGTGACTACAATTGATTCAATTTACATGGATTACAGTGATTCATATACAATAAGTTTAAATCAAAACCTAGCTTTTACGAACTGTAATGGATTAAAATCTGTTGACATTACGGATCCTTTTAATCTCAATTTAATTGGATTTTACGATTCAATAGGTGAAGCTGCTGATATAATAACTGATGGAGATATTCTTTACATTAACGATGGGTATTATGGAATACACGTTATTGATATAAGTGATCCAACTAATGACTATCTACTCGGATCTACAAAAACTGTAAGGAGGGCTCGTGATATTGAGTTTAAAGACGGATATCTATTAACAGCTGATGGGAATAGCCTTAATATAATTGATGTAAGAGATTCTTATAATCCAACTTCCATAGGTTATTTTTTCCATGATAATATCGGAGAAGCATCTACTTTGTCATTGTATGAGAACACATTATGCCTTGGTTACTCATACCAGAAGCCTGATATGCTTTTAATCGATATAACAAATCCAACATCTCCAACAGAATTATTCGATTTTGATTACAATGGAACAGACTATATCCAAACAATGAACTCTTATCAAAATGAAGATTATATTTATCTTAACAGTGACGAAGAGTTGCAAATTTATGAAAAAAATGCAACCGGCGATCCTATATTCAAAGGCAATTATGAAGCTGATAATTACATAGATGACATAATTGTTTCAAATGGCATAGCTTATATTAAAGTTGACAGTAAAGGAATTGATATGATTGATGTTTCTTCTCCTGATACACCTTTGCTAATTTCAACTATAGATTTAGGTATATACGGGGCAACCCTAGCAATTAGAAACGATGTGTTATTTGTTTCTCATTACAAAAATGGACTTAAGATCTATGATGTTAGTGATCCTACATCTCCGACATTACTTGATTCAATAAATGCACATCAAAATTCAATAACATCATTTTCAAGACCATACATTTATGATGGCCAATTATTTTTGTTCGACACGAATTGGAATGAATTGTTTATTTACGATATTATGGATATTAAGAATATTACTCTACTTCAATCCATAAAATATGACAGATATATTGGAGGGATGATATATGTAAACGATCTTCTGTATAGCACCAATCTGGATTACGGTGTTTCAATAATGGATATTTCTCAATTTGTATCTATTGACGATACTGATAATAATATTATTAAGAACTTCGAACTTGAACAAAATTACCCAAATCCGTTCAATCCATCTACTACTATCAATTTTTCAATTCCTCAGAATAATTCAAAAGTAAAACTGCTTGTTTACAATGTAAGTGGACAGATCGTTAATACTTTAGTTGACGATATTAAAAATACGGGAAAATACACTGCGAATTTTGATGCGTCAGCTTTAAACAGTGGAGTTTATTACTATTCTGGAAACCCCCGAAAAAATATTTTCACTGTGTCATAATGCTTGAAATATAGGTAAAATAAGTACGAAATAAATTGAAATAAGCCTCTAAGTTTGTTATATTATTTGTAGCCAAAA
>JAQIDB010000191.1 GCA_027858225.1 Candidatus Delongbacteria bacterium | reverse complement strand
AATGAAGATAAAAGAACTTTATTATTTTCTGCTACGATGCCATCTAGGATTAAGGTATTAGCAAAAAAGTATATGGGTGCTTATGAAGTGTTAACAGTGAAGAATAAACAACTTACAACAAATTTGACAAACCAAATATACTTTGAAGTAAAACCTCACGATAAATTTGAAGCTTTATGTAGAATCGTTGATATTGAAGATGATTTCTATGGTTTAGTATTTTGTAGAACAAAAAATGATGTTGATACAGTAGCAAGCCATTTGAATGATAGAGGTTATTCTGCTGAAGCAATTCATGGAGATATTTCGCAAGCGATAAGGGAAAGAACACTTGCCAAATTTAGAAAGAAAAATGTAAATATTCTTGTTGCTACAGATGTTGCCGCAAGAGGTATTGATGTGAATGATCTTACACATGTAATTAATTATGCATTACCTTATGATCCTGAGTCTTATGTTCATAGAATTGGTCGTACCGGAAGAGCTGGAAAAGAAGGAACGGCAATAACATTTATTACTCCGAATGAATATAATAAACTTATGTCAATCCAGAGATTTGCACATGCTGATATAAAAAAATCAAGAATACCTACCGTAGACGATATTATCCAAAATAAAAAACAGAAGATATCTGATGATCTTAATGCTATTATGAGTAATGAGATTGATAATAAATTTTATGACTGGGCTAAGAGTATGCTTGATGAAAATGACCCTACACATACATTAGCTGCTATTCTTAACCATTGTTATGATGAGGAACTTAATTCCAACTCATATGGTGAGATCCATGAGTTTACTGGGAAAGGAAGGCAATTAGATAAACAAGGAAAAGCAAGATTGTTTGTTGCACTTGGTAAAAAAGACAAGCTAACACCAAAGAAATTAGTTGATCTTGTTGTTAATAAAGTTAAGATGAATGCTAAAGAGATCAAAGATGTTCAAGTAATGGATAATTTTTCGTTTATGAATGTTCCATTTGATAAGGCTGAACAGATTGTTAAGAGCTTTAAGAAAAAAGGTGAGAAGCCTTTGATCGCTATTGCGAAGAAAAGTAAGAGATAATATTAAAATGTGATATTGCACGGTACTAAAGTATCATATCCCAAACTTTAAGGAATACAGAAATGTGTTCCTTTTTTTATTGAGGAAACAGTTGATAAACGTTATATTAAAATTAAATGTTTTAACATATAGGTAGCATAATGGAAAATTTCTGGGTTGCATTAGGTCTCACAGTATTTGCGGGAATGGGGACTGGTGTTGGTAGTATCATAGCTTTCACAGCTAAGAGGACCAACTTTCGTTTTCTATCTATTTCCACAGGTTTTTCTGCGGGTGTAATGCTCTACGTTTCTTTCGTTGAGATATTTTTCAAAGGAGTTGATTCATTGGTTATTGTTTACGGAGAAAAATGGGGGCATTGGGTCAATGTAGGATCTTTTTTCGGAGGTATTTTACTTATTGGTTTGATCGATAATTTAATCCCTGAAGCTGATAACCCTCACGAGACACATTCAGAAAAAGAGACAGCTTTCTTACACGATAAAAATGCACCACAACCTGATTTGAAGAAATTACATAGAATGGGTCTATTTACTGCACTTGCTATTGCTATTCATAATTTTCCTGAAGGACTGGCTACTTTTATGGCTGCCTTAGAAGATCCTTCTGTAGGTTTAACAATTGCAATTGCATTGGCATTACATAATATACCTGAAGGTATTAGTGTTTCAGTTCCAATATTTTATGCTACAGGAAATAGAAAAAAAGCATTTATTTATTCATTTCTCAGTGGTTTAGCTGAGCCGGTTGGTGCGATAATAGCCTATGTGATCTTGTTACTCTTTGTTGGGGGAGATGATGGTGTAATTCCTCCTCAGATCACAGGTATTCTTTTCGGAGTTGTCGCAGGTATCATGGTTTATATCAGTGTTGATGAATTATTACCTACTAGCCGTGCTTATGGAAAAGGGCATGACAGTATAATTGGTTTGGTTGCAGGTATGGCAGTCATGGCTTTGAGTTTGTTGTTGATGAAATAATTTTCCAATTGCTATTCCATAAATAATTAGTATATTGTACAGAACTCAATAAATATCACTCACTGGAGAAATCTATGAAAATAATTAAATTGTCATTAATTTTATCATTACTTTTGTTTTCTATAAATATTTTTGGGCAAGTTGTTAAAACAGAAGGGTATACTAAAAAATATTCAATAGATGAGAATGGTAATAAAATCACTATAAGAAAAGTGGCAGGTTATCCACCCGAAAAACTTCCGGTTTGTGATTATACACCTCCTAAAACTATGGAAAAGGGAATTTTCTTTGCCCTTGATAATGTCCCGGGTTATTCCTGGTCTTACGGGGCTATGCCGACTGCTACAGCAATGTTAGTAGGTTATTATGATCATCTTGGTGTAGAAGATTCATATATAGGGACTGAAGGAAGTGGTTTAGCACCCATGACAAACGCAGTTTGGATTTCTCAGGCTTCAACATCAGGAACTGACGAAAATCCTATTGCCGCTACAAATCAGGACGTTGACGGAAGAGATAAAAAAGGTCACTCAGATGACTATTGGACAAATTATGGAGATGAAGGAGACCCGTATTACGGTAACTGGGCAGAGCATTCATTTATAGAGACAGGATATAATACTTGTACAGCCGATTTTATGGGCAGTAATCAATGGTTTTGGGGAAATGCAGATGGGCATACGACATTATGGAGCAGTGAGTACGGTGTCTATGACTATGCAGGGGCTGAGTGGTTACCTGAACCAGAAAGAGATGGAATTCACGGTCTAAGATTGTTCTGGGAAGCACTTGGTTACACAGTAGATATAAATTATAACAGAACTATTACCGGTTATAATGATCCTAATGACGATCCTGATGAAGGTCCTGTAACTGATGGATTTACTTATGAAATGCTTATGAATCAGATAAATCAAGGCTTTCCTGTAATCATACAATTGGAAGGTCACTCAATGCTTGGATATGGTTATGATAACACTGATGAACAGAATCCAAAAGTCATTGTGCGTGATACTTGGAGTTACGATACTTCTAATACTCATGTAATGCCTTGGGGTGGTTTATATTCTACTATGCAACATTACGGAGTTTCAGTATTTAATTTAGGTACAGAAGGTGGATGGTTCGCACCACAAAACGTTCTTGCTTTGAATAATAATAGAAATGTTACAGTTACATGGGATGATCCTTCGAAAGGCACTGAGAATATGAACTATGAAGTTTATAGAGATGACGTTCTTCAAGCTACTGTGGCAACTGAGTATTTCTGGGAAGTATTTACAGCTACGGGTGATGGACTTCATACATATTATGTAAAATCTATTTACGTTGACGAACCTTATACAACATTACCATCTTTATCCTCATCAGTATTCGTATGCGCTTCTATCACAGAATTTCACGATGATTTTGAGAGTGGTGATGGGCAATGGAACTTAAGCGATGGTTGGGGACTTGATACGGACTATTTCCAGTCAGGTACTTATTCATTATCCGAAAGTCCAGGTGGAAACTATTATGATGGTACAGATCAACTTCCTGAAGGCGGATCAGTTGCCGAGATCGTTGCTGGTCTTAATTTTTCAGCTGCTGCTGATGCTTCGTTGGATTTCTGGTTCAGGTATGATATAGAAACGAGTTTTGACTATATGCATTTACAAACTTGTAAGGATGGTGAAAACTGGGTTTCACTTAAAGTATGGGATGGAGAAACACCTATTTGGGCTCAGGAAAATATTAGTTTAGGTCTTTATGCGGGTGAAAGCAATGTTAGGATCAGATTCTTATTTGTTTCAGATCCGGGTTACAATACTGAAGGTGCTAACATTGATGATATAAATATACTTCCTACAACATTTGATCCTTCACCACCTTTCGTATGGTACACCAAGGAAAAGGACTATTATGATAATAATCCAGATGGTTTCGAGATAGTTGCTGAGATCATAGATTTTTCAGGTATTTATTATGCAAATGTAATCTATAATGTAAACGGTGGTTTGGACCAAAGTGTTTCCCCTTACCAGATCATTGGAGACAATTATTATTTTAAAATTCCTGAACAATTAGCAGGAGATCTAGTTGAATTTAAATTCGATTGTCAGGATTTAGCTGATCCACCAGGTCAGGGATTTACCGGACAGTGGAGCTACATAGCCGGACAGCATCACAAGTTCGATGATGGCTATGTAAGTTACTACGAGGAATTAGTAACAACTACAGACCAATATGATCATGTGGCTATAGCAAATAAATTCTATTCATTTCAAGAAGATATCGTTGGTGTAGTGATCAGAGGTTATGATGATGTCAGTCAACCTGATGATAACTCTGATATGCTGATTCATGTTTGGGCTGATAATAACGGATTACCGGGTGCTGAATTAATAACACCTTTACAAGTTACTAATCCTGCAACCTTAGCAGAAACGAATAAATGGGCTTACGTTGATCTAAGTTCTTATATAGAACTAATGGGTATGGCAGGTGATTATTATATTGGTATTACTTGTGCTTCCGGTGGCCCTTCAGATGTAACTCGTTCTGTTAATGGTGTTCCTGCAGACTATGGTGGTTATGATTATGGTAAAGCATATCTTCAGTTATATAACCCTGGTTTAATGTGGGAAAAAGAGGCAGGTACCCTTTATCATATTAGAGCAGTAACAACTAACAAAAAACAGGTTCCTCCTATAATTGTTGCCGACCCTAGTTTTCTAGATAAAACAGTTTTCAATACAATTAAGACAGATAATCTTACACTTACAAATTCAGGTGGATTTGATTATGATTATACTGCGACTTTTGAATATTTAACCTGGCCGAATATGAAGACTAAAGCAGATATTACTGTAGAATCTAACGATTTTGAATCTGGATTAGTATATATGAATAACCCGGGAGATTGGTCTGTTATTGCTGGTCAAGCATCAGTTACTACTCAAGGTGTTTCTTACTTAGAGACTCCTGTATTTGATGGAACTGTGTGTACCGAATTGTATCTGAATTTTGATCAAAATTCAGTGTTTAAAACAGGTTCTTATTTTAATGTTGAGTATTCTGATAATGCTGGTTCCAGTTGGACTCAGATTTATAATGGAACAACATCAACTTCTGTATCGCAGGATATTGCAATTCCTACTGTTTCTTCTACAATGACAATCAGATTTATAGGAAATCTTACAAAAGATCAGGGTTCAACAGCTAGTTGGCAAATTGACAATGTGCTTGTTTATGGTCCTGAAGCTATTTCATTAAATTGGTTGTATCTTGACAATGGTTCAACTACTTCAGATACAGTTGCTACTGTAGGCAGTGATGTAATTGAAGTTAAATACGATTGTACTGATCCTTCAATGATGTTGGGTGATGAATATACTGCGGTAATTCATATAACAGCTCCGTTCTCTGATCCAGTGGATGTTCCTGTTTCATTGTTCATTATGTATGATCCAATACCACCACCTCTAGTCGTTATTCCTGTTATCAGAATTGAAGGAAGTAATGTTGTTCTTGAGTGGGAGATAGGTGCAGACGGAACTTTTTATGATATTTATTCATCTTATGATCCTTATGGTACTTTTACATATTTAACTTCAACTGCTATAAATGAATTTATAGAACCGTTAGAAGAAATGAAGTATTACTATATCATTACGAAGAGGTATTAAAAAGTAATTTAGTATTAACTGTTAAAGGGGCGATTGCTATCGCCCTTTTTTTATGCATTTTATTTTAATAATAAATTTGATATATTTATAATTAAACACTATATTAAAGCCTTTAAAATTATAGATAGGTAATAAATGAGTATTTTATCAAAACTGAATGATAAAACTACATATATATTTGATTTCTTCCATACTTTGACGGAAAAAGAATCTAAATGGGGTAATTGGCCATGGACTTCAGATTTTCTTGGAATCGATAGAGAAGTGTGGGGTGAGCAGTTACAGTTCTATTCTGAGGACCGATTAAAGGGTAGGATAACTTACGCTTTTGATTTTATGAAATTGCTTGTCATGAACTTAGATCCTTCTATTTCTGATGAAAAGATCAGAGAAGTGTTAGTATCCCGTCAGAAAAGATTTGATTATTCAGTTATTAATATTCCGAATTATGTTATTGAAACTCTTAAAACTATGAAAGCTAAAGGGAAGAAGCTTGGGCTTATTACGAATGCTGATTCTATGGAACTTGCGGCTTGGGACGAATGCCCAATTGCTGAACTTTTTGATGTGACAATTCATTCTTGTAAAGTTGATATGATGAAGCCTGAACAGCAGATTTATGAATTATGTTTAAAAGAGCTTGGTTCTTCAGCACAGGAGTCTGTTTTTGTTGGTGATGGAGGGTCTAATGAACTTATTGGAGCAAGGGAGTGTCTTTTGACAACTATCATGGTTGAGGGTGTCATTTCTGAATTTTTACCTGAAAAGAAGCTCGCTAAAAGAAAAGAATATGCCGAGTATATAGTTGATACAATTGATGGAATTCTGTAAGGTTAAATACAATTTGAAAAATAATGTAGGGGACGATTTCTTATCGTCCCTTTTTTTATGTGTTATTTTTTGATGAGTGGTGTTTTTGAAGCTTTAACAGGCATGACTTTTAATTCAGTACCTTTTTTTCCACCTTTGTTACACCTTGTTGTTACTTTGATCTTATCGTTCTCTTTAGCATCGATTATTTTGTAGCTAAGATCACCTTGCTTTTTATCATCTTGAAAATTCAATTGTTGAGTTATAATCTCTTTTCCATTCAGTTCAATAGCAATTTCTGTAATGAAGTGTTTTGAATTGTTTTTTACAGAGTGTAAGTAAGATACTGACAACATTTTAGTTTTATTATCGAATTTTGCTTCTACTTTTGAAGCAGGATGAGCAGATAAAATACTTAAAATACCTGCAAAGATTAAAATCAATACTAGCTTTTTCATGATAACTCCTTAGTTAAATTATTTAACATATTTAAAATTAAACGTTATTCCAAATCACTATTCCTGCATGAATTGTTGCAAATATAATTGTAAGTGTGGCTATAATCTTATGCCATTTAGGATGTAGTTTTATTATTCTTCTACCTGTTAGGATAGCTAAAATTATTAAAATGTAGGTAATGATTCCAAGTGGCATCACCAGGTCATATAGTTCCATATTTACCTCGTTATAGACTTATTATACATTAAAGATACATCATTATTTCATTTTATCAAAACCTAATATAAAATCTCAATAGGTGAGTGCAACTAAAAAAAGATTTTATCTTTAGATTCCATCAATCCTGAATATTTATAGTAATAATACTATTAAAAGTTGTTCTTTAATGTTAATAGTACGGTGGGTCTAATGTTATTATGAAGATTAGCCTTGAAGAATCTTTAAAAAAATAATGGTGTGATATTTGCATACATAATAGTAATAAAGTATATGTATGCAAATTTAAAGTGAGGTGTAAAAGATGAAAAAAGGTATGACTCTTATAGAATTATTGGTTTCCGCTTTGATATTGGCGATAGGTATTACTGCATTGATGTATAGTTTTGTCGTTTGTAACCGTATTATAATGGATAACACTCATAAGGTTAATGCCATATCAACAATGAACCTATATTTCGAGGGAGTGCAAAGAAGAGGGTCGTTAGCAGAAGTGCAAAGCTTCCTTGGTGGAGGTGTGGATGCTCCGATAAAAGTATCTTGTTATGTTGGAAGTGAAACTTTTTGGAATTACTGGTTAGAATTTGATCTGAGTAGTGTGGTTACACCAGACCCGAATACAGACCTTGTTGTAGTAATTGCGACTGTAAGTTGGGATAAAAAATATGTTAGCGAGGGTTCAAACAAATCACTCAGTATGGTCATGTTTACAAATGAACCGGAGGTGGAATAATGAACAGAAAAGGATTTACTCTATTAGAAGTTTTAATCACATCAACGATTCTTTCGATTATGGGAGGAAGTATCATGTTTTTTATTGTTCAATCAAATATGATAATGGATGATAATGTTAAGCAGACATTTGTACATACGAACGGCAGATATACTTTAAGGAGGCTTGCAAGGGATATAAGAGAAGGTGCTATCCTTGAAAAAGGAACTATTACCGTAGAAGATGATGAATATTCTGACTACACATATGACATGAATATAAGAGGTATTGATGGAATAGATCATAATTGGAGTACGGTTGAGTATGATGAAAATGATATAACCCTTACGAGAATAACTCGCGATGGTGTCGAAATACCTTTTTTTGGTTCAATTGCAAGTCCGAATCAAGATAATAGTGTTGTTTTGATGTTTAAACCTAAGATGGTGGGCGAATATTTTTTTGCAGAAATCACATTTAGAGTCACTGTTGATGGTGAAAATAAAGATATATCAACAGTGACATATTGCAGACATGATCCAACTGGTTATTTTGACCCACAAGATTATATTGTAATACAATAGATAAACAAAAAACCTCGAGGAGGTAAGTTATGAATAAATTAAATAAAAAAGGTGTTGGTCTGGTAATGTCCATTATGATTATTACCATTCTATTGATAATGGCGTCCGGTTTCTTTATTGTGACCACATACATGACGAAGACTACTCAAAGTGAACTTGAGAAAGTAAGATTGTACTGGGCAGCAGAAAGTGGTTCTAATTACTCAGTTAATTGGTGGGTAAACCAAGACGTGTTAACAAGAATAGCGTGGCCTTATTACTTCGATCCAGAGGCAAACGAGGACTTAACTTATACTGACTTTACAGGTGGTTTAGGGATGTTTGTAGAAATTTTGTCAGGCTCAGGTGGCATGGGAGGTAATGGTAATAGTGGTAACAATGATGATGATGATGATGATGATGATGATGATGATGGTGATGGTGATGATGATGGTGATGATGATGGTAATGGTAACAATGGTGATGATGAGGATTATGAGGATTGGGATTATGATTTAACAGAAGGTACCGATGCCGCAGGAACTACTGGTGACAATGATTGGAAAACTAATCAACCTTCTGACTATCATGATACGAATGGATACTTAGCAGATATGCAAGATTTTTATAAGCTTGGAAGTTTACCAGTGGTATGTAATGGAATAGCAAAGGATAATAAACTTTATCTGCACCCATCATCGGAAATAATAACTTTAAGGTATCCTGACTCAGATGACACTTACACATTATATTTGCTAAGGTACAAGGGTGAAAGAATTGATAACACTGATACCGCGGTATGGGTAATGGATACTTGGGCAGTTGATAATGCAACCGGTGATACACACAGAGTTTTGATGTCAAATTTATTTAATTTCACTCCAACGAATTCTGAGTGGTTACAATATAATGAAGGTATTGTACATACACAATGGTCATCAACGAATGGAAGAAAAGGTGTTTACAAGAACTATGACTACAGATTTGGACAAACCTACTTTGCTGAACAGGTTAGATTTGATTATAAATCTGGTAGGGATAAGTCAGGGCCTCACTTCTATGGAAGAATAGAAAGTTCGTCAGACGAACAATCGAGTTACGGAATGTCTGTTGGTAATCCGACTTTGGTACCTCTAAGTGCAGGAGTAGAGTGGAAATATGGTATATTTGCAGAAGGGAAATTTAGGTCTGTATCGGATGCTGTAACGCAAATAAATGCTTCAGTTCTTGGGGGTTGGGATCATGTGAATGCTCTGGATGCTGATAATATAGTTTGGGATTGGCCTACAGTTGAAGAAAACTCATCATTAACTCCAAATGGAATTTATATGCTGTCTGCACCAAAATATCCATATGGTTCAGAAATAGATATAGAATTAAGAACAAACGATCTTGATGGAGATGGTGAATTGGAAACATGGGCAGATATTTCGATAGGCCGTTCACTGATAGAAACAGTAAGTGTTTCAGATGGTGGAATAACTGGAATTGCAATTCCTACCGAGTATAGCGATGTGTCAATATTCGGAAACTCTAGTGATAGTTTCTCACTGATGACTGAAGAAGATATGGTGTCAGTTACTGATGATTTTTACTTAGCTGAGTTGGAAGGAGTGAGAGCAATATATGATAGATATTATGAAGGTGAATTAGACGAACCAACAATGGAAATGATGGCCACCTTGTATGAGGCTATGTATGATAAGGATGATGATGGAAATTTATTAGCTACATCACATTTGAGTATTCTTTCTGGTATCGCATTATCAGATATGGACGCTGAGGATCTAAGCGGAATTCCTGCATTAGGAAATAGAGAAAATCAAATTGATCTATCTTCTCTTTCTCATGGAACAGGGTTACTATTTACTACTTGTGGATACTATCTTGGTTATGGGGATCTTGGAACTCCATCTAGTCAAAGATCAGATTTACGTCTATACAATATTGGAAGTTTTATTCTGAATACTCAAGTTGAAACGACTGGTTCAAATTCATTTAAAGGTACAATCGCATTTGTTCAGGATAAAAGATTCTATGACGAGGATTTTGAAGCAGGAGTAGGTTGGGGAAGTGGCCCTGGCAATGATGAAGCTCCGATAACTGGATTAAATAATAAGTATCGATGGACCGGAGGTTACGTGGGAAATGGACTTATTACAGAAGAAGATTTCTACGATATAATGCAATAAAGCCTTGAGTATCGGAAAAAAAAGCGACTTTAAAGTCGCTTTTTTTAGTGGAGTAAAATACTGAAAATAGTAGAATGATTAATATTAATAGTGTTATAGGTTATCGCAAAAACGACGATTAGCCTTGTAGGATCTTCGAAAAATTGACGGTATGATATTTGCATGTATATTAAGTAAGCATGGATAGTTGGGCTTGTCAATGAAATGCGAAAAGTTATAGGAAATTAATAATGGAGGTAAGAGTATAAGACAAAAAAACTAAAAGTTTGATTTTATGACTTTGATGGTTAAACGATCAGAGTATTTAACGAAAAAGATTCTAAGAGAATATTAAAAATAAAAAGGTTGTTTACTTTCAACCTTAAGTTGAGGTAGCAAAAAAATGAAGAAAGGTTTTACATTAATTGAAGTATTAGTAACTGCTATTATTCTTTCAATAGGAGTTGCTTCTATGATGATGAGTTTTGTAACTTGTAAAAAAATTCTACAAAGAAATACAAATAAATTCAACGCAACTCTTATTGCAAATCAGCAATTTGAAGCATTACAGAGAAGAGTATCTGAGACATCTGTACAAGACTATTTATTAGCTATTCCTAATGGTACTAGTGTTGAAAGCAATTTAGTGGAATTTGGAGATGGTTCAACTTTAAACAAAAAATTCTTTCTAAAATTTGATGCATCAATAATTCTAAATCCAAGTACTTATACAAATTTAACACTAATAAAATTGACTATAAGTTGGGATGAAGAATATATTATTTCTTCGGATAACTCAATTACAATGCAAATGATAACAAATGAGCCGTACTAAGGGAGGCTTTGTAATGAAAAAGAAAGGGATTACATTAATGGAGCTTATGGTTGTTGCTCTTATATCAAGCATTATAGGCACTAGTGTTGTGTTTGTTATATCAAATTCAAATAACGTATTATCTGATGGAGTTGCTGAAGCATTCAGAAACTCTAACACACAAAGAATAATGGATCTAATATCAATTGATGTTAAGCAAGGTGCTAGGTTATCAAGTGATGATTCTAAAATTCTTATTGTTATGGATGCCAGTGATAATAATTTATTCGAGTGGGCAAGTAATGATGGTATAATAACTCGTACAAGTTATGACGATATGGGAAGTGCAAGAACTAGAGAGATAAAAATATTTTCAACAGCAAACAGAGTGATAAGACCAAATATTACATTCACTACGTCCATTACTGGTCAATTCTATAATGTTAAGGTAGATGCTTATATGAAAGAACTGACTAGCTCTTTAGAGTCAATCAAGATAACTAAATTATCCAACATATTCTACTGTAGATTGGACCCGTTACTGTAGCGACTAATAGACTGATCTTATCAGTTACCTGATGAGATTGAGGAGATAATTATGAAAAAGATAAATAAAAAAGGTTTAGGACTGATTGGTGCAATTTCAATAATCACTCTTCTTTCAATTATGAGTGTAGGATTTTTCACGATAACGAATCATACTACAGCTACAACTAAACGAGATATTGATAAACTTAAGTTATACTGGGCAGCAGAAAGTGCTTCTAATTATAATGTAAACGCATGGATATCTTTAATAGATTCTGTAAGAATGGTATGGCCGGCAACTTACGCACTATCCTCTTTCGTTAGCGCAACACCTGACGATAGCAGTATCCCTTTGGATGAATCAATTTTTCCCGGAGCTGAAGGAACTAGTAGCGATGGTAAGTTTTACCTTCATTCATCTTGGGAGTATATAGGTGTTCCTGAAAATAATTTAGAGCTTGAATCTGTTGAAGGTTTTAAATTATATCTCACTAGGTACAAGGGGGAAAGAAAAGATCATCCAGGTGAGGCTGTATGGGTTTTAGAATCAACAGCCTATAATCCAATTACAGGAAGTGCAACTAAAATTACACTGACAAATATTTATAACGTAAATAAACAAATTGACCTTGGATGGTTACAAAATTCTGAGGCTATTGTGAATACTTTGGCAGGATCAGGAGAAGTTGCAAATAAAGGGTTTTTCGGAGATAATGATTATAGATACGGGAAATGTTACTTCTCTGATGTTATTCAATTAAATTATGGTGGAATGGGACAAGAATATGGTCCTAAATTCTATGGATCCGTAGAATCCACATCTTCAACAATTAGTGGATGGGATGCGTCTCTGTTTAAAGAATTTACAAATTCTTCTATTGATAAGTATCATGGAATTGCAGGAGTAAACCCACAGTGGGGTGATGAAGATGAGGCTTTGATTAGTTTAAATCAATCTTTTATTGGTGGTTATATACAGAATGCACCTGAATTGGATGTCAATAGTTTATTGTGGAATTGGGAAGATATAGAAGCATATTCAGGTAGAGAATCAGGATATGGAATATATAACATTGAAACAGAATTAGGGGACAGGATAGACAAAACAGATCTTGTAGATATTGTTGTGGAAACAGTCGGACCTGATTCTGTGGGAGAATATGATACTTTTGCAAATATATCTCAAAATGGTGTGTTAATTGAAACTTTACCTATTGCTGACAATGCTGTTTCATGGGAAATGATAGCTGTTCCAGATGGATATGAGTCAGTTTCAATAAAAGGAGTTTCATATCATGATTTTGCAATAGCAACCGAGACTTCGACAATAGAGATAGCAGGTAGTTTTTATCTGCAGGAAATGGATCAAACATTAAATTACTTTGAAAATAATTACGATCCTGCGAACCCTACTGAAGAGTCGTTAGAATATCTATATAATCAAATGGCAGCGGTACATCCAAAGGGGCATTTAGGATTGTTATCTTGCCTAGGAAATAAAACAGGAGTAGATCTTAATAAAGAATCTTTCCTAATAATACCTGAAGAACTTATATTCATGAATGTTGCTATGATATCGTGGAATGGTTCAGTAGAAGCTCTAAAAGCTACCTCAATAAACACGAAGCTTAAGCTTTTCAATATTGGGAGTTCAATTACTTTAAGTAGCCAAGCTTCTGATGCACCTGCAGGGTCAGACAAATGGAACTACTCGTTAATTGAAGATGAAAGGTTTTCTCATGAGAATGAAACTATATTCACTGGAATGGGTACTTCGCCCAGCTTTCTTGATCATGAAGTATGGCATGGTCTGAATCCAAGATTCAATTGGTTTAAGAGAAATTATGGATCTTTAGATTTAGAAGAGGATGTTTTTGGTATTCTACCTGGTACGAGTATTCAGTAGCTACAACCCCAACATCCCGAAAAGTCCATCGAAAGACCCGTTTGTCATAATAATGATAACACTATTTTCATTTGCTACGGATTTAATATATTCAGATATATCTGAACTTTCATTGTAATGAACAGCTGCTTTTCCCTGAGACCTTATATCTGAAAGTAATTTATCCATATCTAGTTTCTCTTCTGTAGATAAAAGATGCTCTCTGTCGATTTTACCGACAATGACATCATCAGCTATAGATAAAGCTTGACCTATTTCAGTTTGGAATGTATTGAGTTTTGTTGTATTTGATCTTGGTTCGAAAGCAGCTATGATCTTTTTATCTGGGAATTCTTCTCTCATCTCTGTAAGTACATTTTTGATTGCAGTAGGGTGATGTGCAAAATCCTCTATAAGAGTGGCTCCGTTGACTTCTCCTCTATACTCCATTCTTCTCTTAACACCTTCGAAAATTTCAAGAGTGTCCAGAATTGTATTTTTCTCAAGGTCATAGAATAACGAAGCAATGATTGAAGCCGTGATATTATAGACCTGATATTTTCCGCATCGTTTTACGATAGGGGAGATGATAAGCTTATTTTCTCTGTAAAGATCAAATGAAGTATTACCTGCATCGTGAGTAATATTCTTTATCTGCCATTTGCACTTATCAGACATTCCGAATGAATCAATATCAGTAAAAGCTTTTGCAGTGACATCAACGACATTTTGCTCATCGTAATTTGCTATTATTCGACCATTCTCAGGTACAAGGTTGACCAATCTCGTAAATTCAAGTTTGATATGATCAATATCTGTGTAAATATCTCCGTGATCGAATTCAATGTTATTAATTATCAAACAGTGTGGTCTATAGTGAACAAACTTAGGTCGTTTGTCAAAGAATGCTGTGTCATATTCATCACCCTCTATGATAAAGAAATTTCCTTCACCATTCTTAAAACCTGAAGTTAATCCTACAGGTATTCCACCGATGAGATAAGTTGGATCAGTTCCAGCATCCGTAAATATTTTTGCTATAACTGAAGTTGTTGAAGTTTTTCCATGAGTCCCTGATACTACAATAGAGTTTTTATCCTTAATGAACATATACTTTAAAAGTTCTGGAAGAGCCATATAGCTAAATCTTTCGTTTAAGGTTCTTTCTGCTTCAGGATTTCCTCTGCTGATAGCATTACCAATGATAACCAAGTCTGGTCCCCAGTCAAGGTTCTTTTCAGAAAAGCCATCAAAGGTCTCCATGTCCTCATTTTTAAGCATATCACCCATTGGAGGATAGAATGCCTTGTCACTTCCTCTAACGTCAAAGCCGGCCTTCTTAAGTGATACTGCGGCATTTCCCATTAAGGTTCCGCATATTCCTATGAAATGTATTTTTTTAATGTTAAGCATTGTTTCTGTCCTATAATATTTTAGTAAAAGAAATATATTAAAGAATTTCATTAGTTAAAAGAAGAATAAATTTATTTATAACCTATAACAAGGTATTTTATGCTTGATACTTTGTACGTTTAGTTTTAAGTTCTATTCATGAGTAAAAAATGTCCATATTGTGCTGAAGAAATTCAAGATGAAGCAATAAAATGTAAACATTGTGGTGAATTTTTAGATGGTAGAAACTCTGACGGCGGATCTGAAACAAAGATGCCGTGGTTTTTTAGAGTATCTTTTATAGTTTTCATGGCTTTAAGTGTAGGTCCTTTTGCGTTGCCATTGATATGGTGGCGACCTGAAACATCACGAAATTGGAAAATTGGTCTTTCAATATTCATTATTGCCATGAGCTGGATCTTTTACATAATAACCGTAAATACTATTGAAAATCTTCAAGAATACTACAAACTATTGAATGAAGTATCTAATGGGTAGAGAAAGTTTTTTTTATAAAATTGCGCCTAATGGGAATTATGAATAAATTAGAAATTATTATAGCAATTGCATATCTACTGATTGTAATCTCGATCGGGTTAATAAGTTCAAAAAAAAGTAAAAACAATGATCAGTTGTACCTTGCAGGTAATACATTTTCCTGGTTTCCACTGGGAATATCTGTTATGATATCAGCATTCAGTGCTGTTAATTTTGTCGCGTTCCCTTCTGAGATAATTAAGTTTGGACCTGGTGTGCTTATTTCCCTGCCTGTTTTTATTATTGTAATATATCCATTATTTAAATGGTTTATACCGTTTTTCAGGAAGAGAAAAAGTTTTTCTGCATACAGTTTTCTTGAAGAAAAATATGATGTGAAAACCAAACATCTGGCAACAGTATTATTTGTTATATGGAGATTGATGTGGATATCTGTAACATTATATGCTTCTGCCAAAATGCTGACCGTGTTTACAGGAATTCCTTTATATACTATTATTATAATAACCGGGATTACTGCTTTATTCTATTCTTCTATTGGAGGATTCAGGGCAGTAGTAACTACAGACCTACTTCAGTTCTTTATATTATTCGGAACAATATGTTTGACACTTGGTGTAGCAATCAACAATGGCTTTTTATCGATGGATTCTTTAAAAGAATGGTTCTCTACACACCCTTTTCCAGATGATTTCTATTCATTCAGCCCCAAAGTGAGAATTACTTTCTGGAGTGGACTGACCGGAACATTCATAGCTTTTATGGCTAGATATGGTGCTGATCAGATAACTGTTCAAAGATATATGGCTGCAAAGTCAGAAAAAGAAGCAAGGAAAGCAATATTATTGAATGCAGGAGCTGCTCTTGTTATTCTGACACTTCTTTTACTCTGGGGAATTACAGTAACATTAATTCCGGGGCAGGCATCTCTACCACCGTTAAAACAAATGGCTTTTTTTATTCAATCAATGCCTACAGGTGTTACAGGATTGTTTATAGCAGCTTTACTTGCAGCTACAATGAGTTCAATAGATTCAGGTTTGAATGCCATGTCTGCAGTTCTATCTGAAGATATGAAGATATTCAATTCAGCAAAAAATGGTAAATTGGGTACTTTTATACTTGGTATTCTGTCTTTAGTAGGAGCTTTGATTCTTATCCCTATTATGGCAGCAGAAGGGAGTATTTTTGTTGTAGCCAACAAAATCATACACGGATTCGGTGCTCCGATCTTATCTCTAATCGCAATTGGTATGTTCTCAAAGAAGATAACATCAGCAGGAGTATTCTGGGGTACAATTCTGGGTGCTGTATGTTCAATTGCTTCAGTTATTTTTATTACAGACCTTGCAGTCCATGCTTATGTAATAATAAATCTTTCTGTTTCATTATCTGCTTCTTGGATAATTTCATCTGCCTCAAAGACTAAGATTAGCAAAGAAAAATAATAATAGTTTATCAACATGTCACTAATCATATGTCGTATTGGAATAATTGTCGATATTTATAAGTAAGATAAATTATATACAAATTCAACCGGTTAAGTAAAAAAGGAGTTGGATATCAAAAAGAAAATTTACATACTAATTTGGCTATTTACAGCATTATTCACTTTGAATGCACAGGATTGGTTGTTGGATTACGATACAGCTGTTAAACAAGCTGCAAAAGAGAATAAGCCAGTAATACTTGTAATTCAGGGCTCAGACTGGTGTACTCCATGTATCAAATTAGATAAGAATATTTGGAGTTCTGAAGAATTTATTAGCTACTCCAAAGAACATTTAATTTTATTACAAGCAGATTTTCCAAGAAAAAAGAAAAATAAGCTTTCTAAAGACCAACAGGAAAAAAACAATAAACTTTTCGAAAAATATAACACCTCGGAATCTGTTCCGTTCGTTGTGGTCTTAAATAGTGACGGGAAAGTACTTGGAACGACAGGTTATAAAGATATTTCACCTTCAGAATACATTAAATTACTCAATTCATTTATTCCTGAAAAACCAGTGATGAATAAAACATTTCATAGAACAGCGAAACTCATGGGAAGCCGGTTTGATATTACTGTCGTTGCAAAAGAACCCCAAGCTGGAGATAAATATATTGATATGGCTATAGCAGAGATCTCAAGGGTTGAAAAAATAATTTCATCATGGGATAAAAACTCTGAAACTTCCAAGATAAATAAAAATGCAGGAATTCAACCTGTGAAGGTGGATGATGAATTGTTTGATCTGATCGAACGTTCAATTGCAATTTCAAAATTGACAGACGGTGCCTTTGACATAACTTACGCATCAATGGATAGGATCTGGAAATTTGACGGTAGTATGAAAGAATTTCCTAC
>JAQIDB010000119.1 GCA_027858225.1 Candidatus Delongbacteria bacterium | reverse complement strand
TCCTGTTTCGGGAACTACCAGTATGTGGGGTATGCAGGATTTAAACTTTACTGATGCAAAACATGGTTTTGCAGTTGGTGGTGGAACTTTTGAATTCCAAGGATGGAATCTATATACGTTTGTTGAAGAGTAAATCATGTCATTCTGAACTCGATTCAGAATCTTTAAAAAGCCCCGAATTTCGGGGCTTTTTCTGTCATTTAATAATCATAATATTTTATCTTATTATCAACTGAACTAAACGCCACTAGTTTATCCTCTACAAAATCAACAATATCTGTACTATCGACAAGAACTTCAACAGTATTCATATAAATACCCTTCTCAAAGATATCATATAACTTACGTTTCTCTGATTCAGGTTGAGCAGCCGAAACCCAAAGCCTATCATACTTATCCATTGATATCAAACCAATAGAATTCTTAAATTTACCTTTTGCTGTTATATTATTTCTATCTAAGAATACTTGAAATCTGTCTAATTCATTTTTTGTAAAAGCTATTCTTCTATATTTCTTTTTTATGACCTGCTTTTTATTGCCGTAAAAGTCATAAACATCAATGATATAATCATTCGGACTGTATCTTGGAAGATATACGAGACTGTCACTTGAAACAGCAATGCATGGATTCGGTACATAGTTCAGATCAAAAACAGGGTTTCGAAAATCAACTTTATCTTCTAAAAAAGTTCTTAGCTTGTTGAACTGATCATTAAATAAATTTAAATTTCTCCTAAAAACAGCTTCACCCTCTTCCGGAAGTGGGATCATACTTATTCCTGTAACAAAATTTCGTGTTTTCCAGAAAGAACGAGGGAAATCTCTTGGATTCTCATATCTTTTATCTGTTATAAAATTACCATCGGTATCAAATTTTAATATTTTAAACTGCTGATTGAAAGGTACATAAACAGTATCATGCCATACTACAAAGAAACCTGCACCTATAAATTCTCCAGGTCCCTGTCCCCTTTCTCCAAAAGTTACTAATCTGTTTCCATCTTTATCAAATTTATGTATTTTAGATTTTCTTGCATCAAGAACATACATATTTCCATATTGATCTAATTCCATATTATTTAACTGAACCGCATTAGCAGTATCCTGCTGACTTATCTCATTAAAATTCAGATCTGCTGAAAGTCTCATATCGATCTTATAGTCAGGATCTAAAGGTGTATTATCATTTTTAATTACTTCTATTCCATCTCTATTTTCTACTGTGTAGGTTAATTTTTCGTTGTTACATGCCATAAATATAATCAGTACGATCATCAGAAATATAATTCTCTTCATAATAAGCTCCATAAATTTAGAATAATGTTTACCATCATCTTCAATTTAAATCTTAATTACTATAAAACTAAATATTTTATATGGAATGTATTATGTGATATATGAAACGTATTATTTCAACGATGAAAGTACACCGATTAATCACTAAATGAACCAATAAGTAATAAATATTTTGCTTTTGCCTAAACTCCCTTTTCAAACTATATTAGATGTACGGAACGTAGGAATGATTTCCGTATTAATAATAACGGATAAAAAACAATATGAAGATAGCCTTAGCAAATTTTGAAATAACCGATAGTATCCCTAAAAACATAAAGACTATTCTCCAGTTAATTAACACTGCGGCTTCAAACAAAGCAGATATGATCATATTTCCTGAAGATAGTGTAACCGGATTAAGAAATAATGATAAACCTGAGCATGATATAAAATTAGGTCTTACAATTAGATCAGCGGAGATCTTAACAATTCGGGAACTTGCAAGAGAACTGAATATCATTGTTGTATTAGGATTCTTAGAGCTGTATGAAGATAAATTATATGATTCCAGCATTGTAATTCATAGTAATACTCTTACTGTTGATACATATCGAAGGATTTCAAGAGGTTGGCATGGCGCAGCCGTAAGCCCGAACTTCTATGGTCACGGGACTGAGTTGAAAAAAATAGACACTAAAATTGGGACTTTTACAATTCTGCTCTGCGGTGATCTATTTGATGATGATCTTGTCGAACAGGCAAAGAATATTGATGCTGAATTTCTTATCTACCCTATGCTCAGAGATTCATATCCTAAGTTCAAAGCATATTGGTGGGAAGAAGAATTTGAAAAATATAGAGAACAAATACAAAAAATCGGAAAACGAACTTTCATGATCAATGGACTCATCAACTCTAAAGGATATAAAACTTTTGGAGGTGGTTGGGTTCTGGATGAACTTGGTATTGTTGAAAAACATCTTTATGTTTTTAAACCTGGGATAATCTATTATAACTCTGATGATGTTTTTATTCCGGAAGATTCAGCCCTAGATATATTTTAAGTAAAGACACCCAAGTTGGGCGTCTCTACTCATCTATAAAAAAGACAATAGGAATATAAATGAAAAAAATATTTTTAATCATCATAATCTTATCTTCTATTCTTCTATCTCAAGATGAAGACACATTCTTTAACATGCTTTATGTCGACAGACAACCTAGTACTAAAATTGAGTCGATGGGCAGGTGTGGTGTTGCAGTTCCTGATGAAATGTTCTCTGTATTTTATAATCCAGCTTTAGTTTCAAATATTAATGGTTTAACTGTTTCCTCATCGATGGTTTCTCCTTACCCAAGCTTCGCTGAATCTAAATTTTCATTTATTGGAATTGGATATTCTCTAAAGAAAAAACTTTCATTCGGTTTAAGTATATATAATTATTCAAGCAAAACAATTGCAGCAACTGATACTAATGGTATTTCTCTTGGTAATCTTGAACCGAAAGCTAATGATTACAAATTCACTATTTCTATCAGTCCCAATCGTGCTTTCAGTATGGGAATTAGCGGAAAATATGTAACATCTAACATGCTCGACAAAACTGATTATTTCAAAGAAGAAAAAGGATTCGACATGGATATCGGTATCCATCAGATCGTAGCAGTTACAAGAAACAGAAATTACAGACAAAGAATAAGCATTGGAATTTCTTTTATGAATCTTTTCTCTGCTGATATAGGTGACTATAAATTACCTAGAATAATGAATACAGGTGTAAACTTTTCATTCATTCCAAGAGTTGGTACGATAATTCCTCGGATAAACACTATACTGTTTACTTTTACAGGTGAGTATCAGAAACAATGGGAATCTGAATATCATTCCGGTATGAAGTTTGGTTCTGAATTACTTATTGCAGAGATGGTTTCATTAAGATGTGGATACTATTGGGACAAAGTGAATGATAAAGATGAAACAATTTATCCATTTGCGGATTCTTTAGATCCTGAAATGCAATCATACAGCTACAAAGTATACGAATATATTGAAGAATTTACTTACGGATTTGGCTTAACTATTCCATTGTATAAATTTTATGGAGAAAGTATCCCTTTAAATATTAAATTTGACTATGCAAACATGAAATATCCTGAAAGTACAGATATTGATTATAACTACGACAATATAAATTCATACAGTTTATCTGTAAACTGGATAATGCGAATGGAAGATTAAATGAGATCATATAGAAAAGAACTATGGTTCAATACAACTCAAAGACGAGAGCTGATTAATATTACTCACGATGTCCAAAACTGCATCGACGAAAGCGATATCAAGGAAGGATTTGTTCTTGTGAATGCAATGCATATTACAGCTTCAGTTTTTATCAATGATGATGAATCAGGGCTTCATCAGGACTATGAAGTCTGGCTGGAAAAACTTGCACCGGAAAAACCACATTCTCAGTATAAACACAATGGCTATGAAGACAATGCTGATGCTCACATGAAAAGACAAATTATGGGACGTGAAGTTGTTTGCGCCATTACTGAAGGACAATTAGACTTTGGTCCTTGGGAAAGAATCTTCTACGGTGAATTCGACGGCAAACGCCGTAAAAGAGTTCTCGTAAAGATCATTGGAGAATAGGTTATTTAATCATTCCAAAATTTATAAACAATTCTTTTAAAATTCTTTTAAAATATTTTTTATGGTAATGTCTTTCACACTTATTCTTAAAAATATCAATATTATCATTAGGCTCAACTTCGATTCTGTTTAACGAGAAAATATTCCTTTAATGAATTTCTATTATTATACCTTGCAGAACAAGCTGAAATATAATCCAGCTCTCCTAATACTTTGATAGAAAAAGGATTCAAATCGTTCAGTTGACCATAAGGGAAATTAAAATGATTTATTTTAACAAATAGATTTTCTTCTAAAATATCTTTTGAGTCTTTAATTTCTCTAAATATAGCATTATTACTTAATTTGCTGATTTTACTATGACTCATGCCATGAGATCCAATTTCAACAAATGGATTCCGCGAAATGCCTTTTAATTCTTCCCATGTCATTAATTCGATCTTCTCTCTACCATCATCCCATATGTTAAACTTCCCTACATGAGATACTGGCACAAATACTGTTGATGAAATTTCTTCTTTCTGAAGAAATGGTATAACTTTATTCAGATAACTTTTATAAGCATCATCAAAAGTTATAGTAATAATTTTGTTACTGTTATAACCATGTTTTTTTAATGATTTGACATATTCACTTAAAGATAATATCGAATATTTACTTTTTACAAATTCTATCTGCTTTTTAAAATTATCAAATAAAATCGTATTAAAGCCAGATTTATCCCCAATATTGTGGTACATTAGTATCATAAAGTACGATTACATATCTTTCAATTTTTTTTCAAGATCTCTGACTTTATATATCAGATCAGGCAACCTACCCAATGCCGCATCTATCTTTCTCATCTTTCTAAGATCTCTCGAAGGTGTTCCTGTTATAACACTTCCATCCTTTATATTTCCAGTAATCCCAGCCTGAGCACCTATCATAACTCCCTTTCCAACTGTAAGATGTCCAACAAAACCTACTTGACCACTGATCATGCAATTATCACCGATTGTTGTACTTCCTGCGATTCCTGTTTGACCTGCTATAACAACATTGTTTCCTATCTCAACGTTATGCCCAACCTGGATTAAGTTATCTAATTTAGTACCCTTTTTGATAAGTGTTGATCCCATTGTAGATCTATCCACAACAGTGTTAGCACCAATTTCAACATTATCTTCCAAGATAACATTGCCGACTTGAGGTATTTTTTCATAACTTCCCTGACCCGGAGCAAATCCAAATCCATCACTGCCAATAACTGCTGCATTTTGAAGAATTACATTATTTCCAATGATACAACCTTCTCTGATACTAACATTTGAATAAATAGTTACGTTATCACCAATTTGAACATTTGAACCTATAGTAACATTTGATTGTATTTGAGCATTAATACCGATCTTTGTCTGTTTCCCAATAAATACAAATGGATTGATTGATTGATTTTCACCAATGATAACTGATTTGTCAATTGATGTCATTGCATCAATTCCTGGATTTGCTACAGGTTCAACAGGATAGAATTCATACATAATTTTTACAAATGAAACATAAGGATCATCTACTCTAAGTAAAATAATATCTCGGTCTGTCGTAAAATCTTTAGGAACGATCACTGCAGAAGCATTCGTTGTTTTTATTTGCGAAAAATATTTTTGATTATGAAGAAAGGAAACATCATACTCCACTGATTTATCAATTTTGCTAACATTCTTTATTTCAATATCTTTTGGATTTACAATTTCAGCATTTATAATTTCTGCGATCTGATTAATATTAATAGACATCTAAATCTCCTATTGCTTTTTATTTAAAATCAACACCGGTAAAACAACCTCATCTAAACTTATACCGCCATGTTGATATGTATTTTTTATTTTAGAAAAGAAATCTCCTAAATTCTTTTCAAAAACAAAACAGTGATCTTCTTTTGCTAATATAATATTTTTACCTTTAAAAAAACTGCTCATTTTATAGTCAGTTGGTTTTTGCCAAAAAAAAGTCTGCTTCTTGTTTGACGTTGATAAGTTCTTTCCATACTTCATCCTAAGACCACTACTGGATTGTCCATCACCTTTTATTTTAGTAAATTTGTTTATCAATTTTGCTCCGTGATCTGTAGTAATAATAATTTTAAACCCTAGATTTCCAAGTCTGTCAATTATTTTGTGTAAATGAGAACTCTTAAACCAATTTTTGATAGTAGCTCTATATGAACTTTCAGTATCCATCATCTCATTAATTAGTTCGTCTTTTTTCTTGTCATGAATTAAAAAATCCACCATGTTTACTACAATTGAGAGAAGCTTAGTATCTTTTATTTCACCAATTTTACTCTCAAATTTGGCAAATTCATCAACCTTGTACATCTTATAATATTTCAGGTTTTTGCCTAGATCGAAGCCTTTGGATATCAATTGTCTTTCAAGCAGAAGATCTTCGTTTCTATTACTACTTTCTTCATCTTCAAAATTATCAAAATAAATATCAGAATGATTCTTTTCTATTTCATCAGGGAATAATCCTGAAAATATTGCATTCCTAGCAAACTCGGTAGAAGTTGGTAATATAGAATAATAAGATTCTTTGTTGATTGAAAAATTATTCTTTAATGTTTCCTCTATCATAGACATTTGATCGAATGGAAAACAATCAATCACAACCAATGCTAACTTTTCTTTTTCAATATCAGGTAAAATATATTTATCGATTAAATCAACAGAGAATGTTGGTCTGTCGCTATCACCATTTATCCAATTTTCATAATTATTTTGTATGAAATCTCCGAAGATCTTGTTTGCATCTGATTTAAGATCATTGAAAGTTGAAATTAAATTCGGATCATTTATCTCATCTAATTTTATTCCCCAATAAGATATTTTTTCATTTATCTCAATCCAATCATTTGGATCATTTGACGAATCTATCATCCCTCTTAAGATATTATAATCTTTAATGTATTTTTTAGAGATATTCTCAGACACTAAGTTCTCCTGCTCCAGATTTTTTCTAATGGTTAAATAGAGTTGTAGCGGAGTAACAGGTTTTGTTAAATAATCACTGATCATATTTCCTATAGCTTGTAGAAAAATTCCTTCTTCTTCAGATTTCGTTAACATTATAGCTTTAATATCAGCATCAACATTCTTTATCTTTTCCAAAGTTTCAAGTCCATCCATGCCTATCATCATCTCATCAAGGATAACAAGATCAAAGTTGATTTCACTAACTAACTTTACAGCATCGTATCCATTTGTGGCTGTAATCATTTCAAAACCTTTCTTTTCTAAATAGAGAATATGTGGTTTTAAAAGTACTATTTCATCATCTACCCAAAGAATTTTATTCATTCTGTCATCCTAAAATCAATTTTGTGTTCTTTGTTTATATCTACTCGATTATAAAATATCGTTAACTTAGTTTTTGGATCATAAGTTCTAATTCTGATCCTTTTCGGAATTATTGTTCCATTTAACTCGTAAAAATAGTCATATTCTTTTCTTATTATTAAGCTATCATCTTTGTAGTCATATATCTCTTCTATCAATAGTTTTTTATTTAACTTAATTATTTTATATTCATTCGGAGTAATTATTTTTTTCAGTTCAATACTTAATTCATCTCTCTTTACTATAATAATATCTGAGGTTATATTTTCATAGCCGTATAATGATTCTCTGAACTTTTTTGCAGTTAGATTAATACCTGTAACTCTGTTAAAACTATTTTCATTTGCTTTGTCATTGATAAAGACTTTCTGAATATAATTTGCTGCTTTGATCGAATCTTCTGAGAGAAAAAATACTGCTTCGGTTTCCCCAACAGCTCCATTTATTTCAACGTATAAAGTATCCTTACCTGAAAAATATAAGAAGCCACTGGATTGTAATCTATTTCTAGTCGTTGTGTACGAAAATTCAAACGATGCTTTTAATGAATTAATCTTTTCATAATTTTTACTAATCCTCTCTTTCATCACTTTCAGATCCACTGAATTAGTATCGTATTCCTTAACACCAAAAGACAACATGCAACTACTGACAAAAAATGAGATGAAGAGGATTAAATATTTTAGTTTAATTTGTTTCATAATGTTTATCTCAGTAAGCTCATAGCAGAATAAACACAGTCATGAAGAGTAATAGTTAACTCATTTATTTTCATTTTATCGATATCTTCTAATTTATTTAATTTTAATTTTATTTTTGTATAGTGTTCATACATCTCTTTTGAATTTGGATCTAAAGATATACCTGACAAAGCAAATGTTCTATTAATATATTCTTCCGCTTTTTCATAATCACCATTTAAATAGTGAATCCATGCAAGTGTATCTAAAAATGAAATATTATTAGGTTCCTTTTCAACTACGCTTATAGCTAAAGCAATCGCCTTATTTAAATCTTTTCCCTGTTCCGCAAGAAGATAAGCGTAATTATTCATTAGAGTATTTTGATCAGGAAATTTACTTATTGTTATTTCATATATCTCAATTGCTTTATCAATAAAGTTATTCTCAATCAATGATATAATATACCTCTGATATATTTGAACATCATCATGATATTTTACTAGAAGTTGATTAAATAGGATTGTAGCATTTTTTATTTCTTTCTGATCTAAAAATTGCTGTAATGATAATAATTCAAAGAAAATCCCCGGAAAAGAATCTTGAGCATAACTTAGAATCTTTCTTGCTTTCTTTGAATTACCTTTTGCTGTTTCTATTGCATAATCAAAAATATAATATTCTGGATCCAAGTAACGAACTTTCTTTAATATTCCAAAAACTTTTTCCGCATTTTCCAAACTTTTAGAATCTATTAATTCATCGTAAACAAAAACAAGATGTTTATAATCACTGTCTTTATAATTCCTGATTAAATCATCTACATATTTAGTTACTTTATCATCATCTTTTTCTACTTTTGAATAAAATTTAAATAATACTGCTGAGAAATATTCTTTATGCACTTGGGAGATATCTCTGTTGATAGCATCTTTAATAAAAAGCTCAAAATCAGAAGCATCATTATATTTCATATAGTTTTTTAGTAATTTCTCTAGAAGAAACAAGCCTTCTTTCAACTTACTCTTCGAAGAATCATTAGAATACAGATCTATCAATTCATTAAGTAATTCTGTGCTTACATATTCCTTCCGCTCGATATTACTTAAAAGGTATTGATAATACTTATATTTTAATAATTGGCCCGGAAGCTTAGGAATACTTTCAAAAATTTTCAAAGCTGCAAGATCGTTACCTAAGTAATATTCATTTATTGCTTTACTTACCAATAATATGTCTGAGTTACTACTATTGTATGCTGTCTCATAATTTATTATCGCTCTTTCAAAATCTGAATACTCTTCAAACATTAATGCATTTAAAAGATAGTGAGTAGCTTTTCTGTCATATAGCTCATACCTTTTTATTGTATTTGCTAATAATTGTGAAATTGACAAGCTTATTAGAAAAAATATTATTATGTGTTTTTTGATCCTTTTACCTACTTTTTTTTAACTGAAAACTGAAATTATAATATAATCATCATCTGTCTGTATAAAAGTTGACTTGTGATCATCTTTTAATCTAACGGTAACTTGTACTGATTCTTCAAATTCAAAGAATTGCAGATTTCTTATTATTGAACTGTTAAAAAAACTTTGTTTTATATCAGATCCGAATTCACCTTTGAAAAAAGTTATGTTAAAAAACCTATCTCCGCTAAAAAATGTTGATATATTCTCCTTTGGATCTTCTCCATCATATTTAAATTTTATCAATATCCCATTTTTCTTTTTGGATACTTCTAATTTATCAAGCGTATATGTTTTAGCTAAAATCGATTTTTCTTTATTGATATTTTTATCTAGCTTGGGCTTATATTCAGTATCAACTATAGGTATTTCTACTTGTTTCAAATTTGCATTATCTACTTTTTCTATGCTATTCTTCGTTGGAGTAAGTGCACAATTTGTAACAAAAAATAAAACTACAATACCAAGTCCAATTTTATTGATAAATCTCATTATTCTTCCCTTTATTTACTTTCTTATTATTGACTACCTGTAATTTACTATTTTTTTAGCTAAAAGTTCTATTTATTTTCTTCTATTTCTTTTAGCATCTCAATAGCCTGATCCAATCCTGATTTAAAGCCTACTTTTTCAAATATATCCTTTGCAATTTGAAAAGCCTCTTTAGCCACTGCAATATCTTTTAGATCTTCATAGTAAGTGTAAGCTAAATTGAACATTGCTTTTCCTTCAGAGAAAATATCATTATGATCTTGGGAGTATTTTATCTGTTTTTTGTAGAATTCAATACTTTCATCAATTTTTCCTAATTCAGCATAACAATTTGCAATATTACCATATGAATGTCCTACACCAACTATGTATTTTATTTTCTTTGAAAAAGCCAAATTCTCCTGATATATCTTCAAAGCTTTCTTAAATTGACCTTTTTTATAAATTGTATCACCTTTTATATCCCTTATCATAGCCAATCTTGTATTATCATTTATCGTCTTTGCAATATCTTCCCTTTCGGTGCATAGTTTTAAAACATCATTATATTTTCCTTGAGCAAGTCTGATATTACTCAGGCTTTCCAAAAGTAATTCTTTTATATTAATCTTTCCTGTACGATCTGTTAACTTAACTCCATCTTTAATGTATTTCTCCGCTTTTTTATAGTCACCTCTAGCTAAACTAACTTTTGCTAAACCATCGATAGATCGCATTATCAATTCATAATTATGTATTTTCTTTGCTTCTAAAAATAATTCCTCGAAGTATTGTGAAGCTTTAATAAAATCACCTAATTGCCCATAACTTGATGCTAAGTTCAATAAAGCGTGAGCTTTCTGATTAAACAGGTTATACTTGGATGATATTTTCTCTAATTTTTTATAGAGTTTTATTGCTTCTGCAAATTCCCTGTTATAAAATAATTTCAATGCTTTGGTCTCTAAAATTTTTGCCTTGAATAACTTAATTTTAGATTTTGATATCATCTTCTCCAGCTTATGTATCAATTGATCAATACCCTTATTATCCCTTAACCTAATTTTTGCTAAAACGTATTCGATATTAGCTTCAATTTCAACATTTATATCTACGAATTTATTGATTGACTTATAAACTTTTATCGCTTTCTTATATTCCGAATTTCTTCTGTATAAAATTATTCTTTTCGTTTTCGCTTTTTGATTATATAATGTTCCATCTGTAAATGTATTTATCAATCTGTTACATATCTCAATGGCTTTTTTATCTTTTTGCAAATTGTTATACATCTCAATATCATAGAAATAACTATCCGCTTTTTCTTCTATTGGCATCTTGTATTTTCTAAAATCTTTTAAGAATGTAAATGCTTCTTTGTAAGAAAATTTATTCTTTGCTGATATTGCAGATTTTAAAAGATAAAACTTAGCTTTTTCTTTGTTATTTGTATGCCTATAATGATAAGCAAGTAATTCATAAGCATCCGAAATATTTCCACTGTAATTTCCTTCATATAACTTTGCAATACTTGAATGGAACTTTCTTCTCATTGAGAAAAGTAAAGTTTCATAAGCAACTTCTTGAGTTATAGCATGTTTGAATAAATATTCATTTTCACTGGTCTCTTCAAAAAGTGTAAGATCAAATTTAGTCAGATCAAATAAACTATCTTTAATGTTAAGCTTCTCAGCTATTTCTTTTAAGTTCTGTAATTGTTTTAAAATATCAAATTGGAATACTCTTCCGATAACGGATGATATTTTTAGAATTGTTTTACAATTTTCATCAAGCTTATCTATTCTTGCCAAAACCATATCATTTACATTGTCAGGAATTGTTATTGTTTTGATAGATGGTTTTAATTTATACTTCACATCCTGAAATTCTAATTTAGCTAGCTTCTGATCCCTTTCAGACATAAACTTGTCTTTTATTAATGTTTTATTTTTTTGTTCGGAAACCTTAACAAAATTGCCTTCATTTTTTAGTGATAATAGTATTTCCTCAATGAAAAAAGGATTCCCTTTGGTTTTCAGATAGATTTGGTCATATATCTTTTTTGATATTGAAACTAGGTTAAACTTCTGTAATAAGAACTCTTTTCCATCTTCAAACTCAAGATTTTGTAAAGTAATGGTTGCTGTATTTTCATCCTGTTCAAAAGGAAACATATTTTGGTCGGGTCTGAACACAAAATGTATTTGTCCTGATTCTGTTTGTTTATCAAAAATGTATAATAATGATCTGAAAAAATCTGTTGAAGCGGAATCCATCCAATGAGTATCCTCGACAAAAAGTATCGATTTGTCATTTTTTATGATTTTATAGAAAATAGAAGTAGTTACATTCACAAAGAAATCTTTCAATCCAGGATCTGAAACATCTCCATCAAATTTTTTCCATGATAAGAAAGACGCATAAAGATCAGTATTTCCTTCCTCTCCTATCATCTTAAGCAGTTTATGTAATTTTTTTAACTTTATTTCCTGATCGTCAAATACTTTCACATCAGCAAATCGCGCAATGAATTCTTTCACCGCATAAAAAGAATTATTCTTTGTATAACTTAAGCAGTTTACTAAAATACATTTTCCATCTTTGATCCTATCTTCAAAAAATTTATTAACAAGAACTGATTTGCCTAATCCTGCTTCAGCTTTAATATTTATTAAAAAAGCTTTTTTCTTTTTAATGATATTATGATATTCTATCTGTTCTTTTTTCCTACCGATCAATTTAAATCTTTTACTCTTTCTGGTCTCAAGGATATGCTTAAATGAAGAAACTTCGAAGAACTCTTTTACTCCCTTAAGCTTAAGCTTCCTTTCATTTAATACCTCTATCTCAGGTACTCTATTTCTGATTGATGAAGATACAACTATCTCATTAGATTCCGCTGAAGCCATTAATCTTGCACTTAGATTTACACTATTACCCATAACAGTGAATTCTCTTCTATGTGAAGCACCTATGACACCAAAATATATATTACCGTTATTTATACCTATGCGAATATTTATTTCTTTCGGGCATAAACTTCTAAGCTCTTCAACAGCTCTTAAAGCATACTCTTCGTTCTTTTCAGTTGCTATAGGAGCACCAAACAGCATGATCAATTTATTCCCTTTGTCACCCATATCGATTTTATTAATAAAACCATTATATTTACTTACTGTTGCTGAGGCTAAAGTATAAAAATCATTAAGAACATTATAGTTGAAATTTTTATTATAATCGACTCCTGTGAAATTCAAGAATACAACTGTACAATTTCTTAATTCACCTGACTTTGTACCACCTCCGGACATTTCTCTGTCAACAAGAACATCATTTATAAATTCTTTATGCCACTTAGCTTCTTTTCTATTTATTTTCTCAGGACTTATTCCAGTTTTTGTATTTTTTAAATATGTGACTTTGTAAAATTTTCCGATCTTTTCATAATTCTTACTATCTATTAATCCATAAAATTCTTTTGTAACAATGATATCACCCTGATTTGCAGAATGTTCACAATCACATGCTGTATCAAGTGTATCGCCAGCTATAAAAAAACCTTTATGCTCTTTTCCAAGTTGACCAATCAGCGAACTGCCGTGAGCAAGACCGATCTTCATTTTTAATGAGAATGTTCCAGCAATAGTTTTTATATTAGAGAATTGGAATATTGCTTTCTGCATTTCTATTGCAGTGTTCAATACAATTTTCTTTTCAATAGAATCCGGGAAAAACACAGTAATCGCATCACCACCGAATTTATAGACAGATCCACCCGATGAACTTACTAATGAAATAAGGATCTCAAAAACATCATTAATTATCCTGGATATCTCTTCACTGCCTTCTTTTCCTTTCGAAGTAAGCTTTTCACTCATTTTCGTAAAACCTGAAATATCCGCGAACATTACACTTCCATTCTTTCTTACGAAATTACTTTTCTTAATCTCGCTGTAGATCTCTGTAAAATGAGCAGGTAAGTATTTTGACAACATAATTATTCCTTAGTGATTAGTGGCTGGTAAGTAGCGGCTGGTAAGTAGTGGCTAATGAGCTTCAAGCCAATTGTCTCCGACTCCGATATTGACAGTGAGAGGTACTTTGATTTTTATGACGTTCTCCATTATATCTTTTACGAATAATGAAAATGATTCTATTTCTTCTTCCTTTACTTCAAATATCAATTCATCATGAACTTGAAGTAACATTTTAGCATCGAATCTTTCAATTTTATTATGAATACTTATCATTGCCAGCTTAATTATATCTGCTGATGTTCCCTGTATCGGAGCATTTACTGCAGCTCTGTTTGCTGCACTTTGAATATGCTTATTTGATGATCTGGCTTCAGGTATTTCTCTTTTTCTACCGAAGAGTGTCTTAACATATCCGTATTGCTCAAGGTAAAGCACTGTATTGTCGATGTATTCTTTTATTTTACTGAATTGCGCAAAATAATTATCTATAAAATCTGCTGCTTCATCAAAACTAATATTCATATCTTCACTCAGACCGAATTTTGATTTACCGTAAAGCACAGCAAAATTGGCAGTTTTAGCTTTTGATCTTAGTTCTTTATCAACTTTATCTATTGGTACATTGAATAGTTTTGATGCCGTAGCTGAATGGATATCAATATTATTGTTGAATGCTTCTATTAAGTTCTCATCTCCGCAGAAATGAGCAAGAATTCTTAATTCTATCTGGGAATAATCCGCTGCTAAAAGTTTATATCCTTTCTTACATTTGAAAGCCTTCCTTATCTTCTCACCTTCAGCATTTTTTATTGGAATATTCTGCAAATTAGGATTTACTGATGATAGTCTTCCAGTGGATGCAACATATTGAAGATATGAAGTGTGTATTCTTCCTGTCTCTGAATTAATATATTTAAGTAAACCCTCAGCATAAGTATTGTTCAGCTTGGAAAGCTCTCTATATTTTAATAAATATTCTGCTATCTCATTTCCTTCTACTGCGAGTTTGTAAAGAACGCTCTGATCTGTAGAATAAGCTCCACTCTTCCCTTTCCTACCATGCTTGAATTTCAACTTTTCAAAAAGCACTTCACTGAGTTGCTTTGGAGAGTCTATATTAAATTCCTCTCCCGATAATTCAAAAATAAGACTTTGAAGTTTTCCAATTTCCTCTTTGATCTCATTTGACATTTTTTGCAAATAATCTTTATCGACTATTACACCGTTTCTTTCAGCACTAATTAAAGCCGGAATCAGTGGTGTTTCTATCTCTGCAAATACTGAGTGTAATTCTTTGTCTTTAGTAAATTTTTCCTTCGATCTGAAATAAAACCTTAATAACATTTCAGCTCTTTCACAGCCTTTGATCTGCTCAGAGAATGTATCTGATTTGGGATCTATCATTTTATAATTCAGTAACTTGTTAACTCTTGTGGATAAACTGTGATTGGAATTTGAAGAATACATAATATAATCAGCTATCAATAAATCATAAATCTTTCCTTCGAATTGGATCCCATGATTGTACAATGCATGAATCATCGGCTTTAGGTTATATCCAATGAACTTAACTTCTGGGTCTTCAAATATCGGATTAAGAAGCAATAGAGTTTCTTCCATACTGTCCACTTTTTCTTCAAATAAACTCATTTGATTATCTGATTCCGAGTTCTCAATCTTGGAGATGTAAGATACTTCATTTTCTTTTGTACAGATCGATAGGCCTTTAATTCTAAAATCTAATGGATTTGTCCCTGTAATATCAGCGAACACTGATAATTTCTTTTTGCTTTTAATCTCTTTAATCAGTTCATCAAGTTCATCAGCATTTTGAATTTCAGTATATTTTTGGACTTTGTCATCGTACTCAATAACTTTTTCCAGCTTAGATTCAACTCCTTTATTATCCTCAAGATATCTGAGAAGTTTTTTCATGTTCAGCTTATAGAAATAGTCTGATAGTTTTTCATAATCATATTTTTCCACATGCGAATCTTCGATTATATATTCATAATCAATATTTGTTTCTATTGTAACAAGTTCTTTTGATAGATCTGCAAGGTGCTTATTTACTTTCAGTGATTCTCTAACAGCATTTCCTTTGATTTTGTCTAAGTTCTCATAGACATTTTCCATTGTTCCAAATTCTAATAACAATTTTATAGCTGTCTTCTTCCCCACTTTAGGTACACCCGGAATATTGTCAGAATTATCTCCCATCAGTGACAAGAAATCGATAATTTGATTAGGATATAGTTCGAATTTTTCTTTTATACCTTCTATGTCAAATACTTTTTGCAATTTTGGATCGTAAATAAATACATCCTCTGTAACCAATTGTGCAAGATCTTTATCCGATGAATAGATATAAGTTTCATAACCTTCTTCTGATGCCTGTTTCGCTATAGCTCCGATAAGATCATCAGCTTCAAAGCCATCCTTTGAGATAGTAGTTATCTTGGTTGCTTCTATCATTTCATAAAGTAAAGGTATTTGATTACTTAATTCTTCCGGCATTTTTTCTCTTGTTGCTTTGTACTCAGGATACATCTTGTGTCTAAAGGTCGGTGCTTTTGTATCGAGTACTATTGCCATATATTCAGGTTTCTCTTTTTCTATTAATGAGAATAGGGAATTGAAAAATCCATATAACGCACTTATGTTAAAACCTTCCTTAGTCAACAAAGGTTTTGTTCCGAAAGCAAAAAACGCTCTGTATATTAAAGCATATCCATCTATTAAAAAAAGTTTTTTTGACATCAATTGACTCCTTTATGAAAAATATTTCAACCATAATAAATTACTTATATATTAATAAGGTTTTTAAGCAATATAATCAACGCTTAAACAAATAAAAAAAGACGGTCAAATGACCGTCTAAAAGCGAATTTTCGGACAAGGGACTTCAGTCCCTTGCAAAGAGCGTATTATTTTAAAAGCATCATTTTCTTCGTATCCACCACATCATTATCAACTTTTAAAATACAAGTATATAACCCACTTGCTTGATCTTTAGCGTTAAATTCATGTCTGAAAACTCCCTTTCCTAAACTTGAATTTACAATCTGTTTAACTTCCTGCCCCTGTGAATTGTAGATAATCAGCTCTACAAAAGCATCTTTCTTTAAACTGAACTCTATTAAAGTACTAGGATTAAAAGGGTTCGGGTAAGCTTGCAGATCAAAGTCTGTTATTACATTTGAGGCACTTTCGATCCCTGTTAGGATTCTATTATCGACAAGCTCTGTAACAACTGAGTTTAAAAAAGAATGACCGTTTGGGTCATCACTTCTAAAAAAAGATGAAGTTCCAATAACCAATAATTGACCATTCTCATTGATTACATGCCCGTACGAAACAGGGTTTATTTGATTCCCGTCTTGATACAATACTCCCATATTTACATAATCATCACAGACATAATCATATATCCCCATAGTAGCCATCATTGAATATGAACCAAAAAATATTGAACTTGCTACATCATTATCATAATAATGCAAAGAATTTATCATGAATTGATCGGTATATGAATTTATCTCTATACCAAAAAGATCATTCTCACTTTTAAAGTAGCTATTCGTATAATATTCATCAGTAACACCATATTCATTAATTTTCAATCCATTTTTTACATTTGTCTTATAAACTTCTCTGTCCAGTGTAATAATAGGCTCATCATCTCTTTCTTTGATAAATGAAAGCATAACCCACATAGTTCTGTTAAGTTCTTCAGGATACGGTTCACTCTTGAAACCTATAAATTTATCATAAACATCTTTGCCGAAATGATAAAATCCGAAATATTCGTCTTTATTTATTTTTGCTCTGTACAAAAGACTTTCTATCCAGTGAAAATCATTTACAAGATGGTCGATCTCTTCATAGTATAAACCTTCTTCTAATCCTCTTTCAAAGAAAACTTTTTTTATCTTCTCTATGATTTGATCCGTGTCTAAATATTTCCAATCTAATATCTCTGCCTCACTTAACGGTGTTAGTTCACTAATATTTTGGAACCGATATAAGTTTTCAGATTCATACTTAAGAATAAAAATATCATCTAATTTACTGCCTAATTTATTTTTAACCGTAATTTGCTCTCCAAAAAATTTAAAACCTAAAAAATTAAGTTTATTTTTAAGACCACCTTCATAAATTATTTCATTGTCACTGTTAATATTTAATTTATGACCTTCCCAAGTAGATTTCATTATATTATCACTCTTACTCATGTTTAATCTTGGGTTTGATGATAGTAGTGTATAATTTCCGGGGAATTCGATATTGACATCAATGTTAATTTCATCATCTGAATAAAAATGAATAAACGGTTTATCCGTCATTGAATCGTAATAATGATCTGCATTTATAAATGATAATCCGCTGGTAAACGCCTCGCTTAATGCTGCAAGATCATTATCGTCACAAAGTGGTGCATTTCCAACGATTGCGTAACCGCAATTATCATTAATTCTTATCATAATATCAAAATCATTTAGGTTATATTTTCCTTCTAAACCACTTGAACTAAACAATAATTTCCCATAACCAATTTTCACATCATAAGTCAGCAATGAATCGAGATAAAGATTAATTTGCCACCCATCACCTAAAGCATTTTCAACATGTGAAGAACCTTGAAATAGCTCACCTACTACTTCTCCTTCAGGATTCTTTACTGTTCCTCTAGCTCGCTTTAAAAAATCTTCTGACAAACATTCCACATACACATACAGACAATGTGGGTTTTCAGGGTAATAACCATCCGGTAGATTTACTGTGTAGGTTTTTGCATTTACTCCTGAAGTAGTCTCTTGAACTAAAACACTGTCAAATGGTAGGCTATCCGGTTGTAAAATAGTCAACTCCCCATCAGGAAAAATAGTGTTAAAATCAATAGGAATCCCTATGCTAGTAATTCCCGTACTATCTACCATACCTATAAAATCAGCACCATGGATATTATCTATCAGGATTTTCTTCTGAGCAAACAATACAAAAAATAATGAGACTACTAAAACAAAAACTAATATCCTTTTCATCCTATCCCCCGAAATATTTAAATTATAAAAATTAATTTATGCTTAGAGCTACTTATTTTATAATAGCTATTTTTTTGTAATTAAGCAACAAAATAAATTTCTGTTTTTGGACAAGGCGGCTTTAGCCCCTTTCATTATTCGTTGTATAAATTAATATTTTTCCATATATTCTACAAGCATTAATTAAATAAGAAACCACAATGTCCAGAATATTATCAATAGATCACGGTGAAGTTCGAATTGGTTTGGCAATGTCAGACCCGATGAAAATAATTTCATCACCTTTCAAAACAATCAAAAACATGGGTGATGATAAAGTTCTTGAAGAACTTAAAGGAATAATTCAAGAAAAAGAAATAGAACTTATAATTCTTGGACATCCTATGGGTTTGAACGGTCAGAAAACAAAGAAAACTGAGCATATAGAAAAATTTGCTGAAAGGTTGAAAGAACTTGGTAAACCTATTGAACTTTTCGATGAAAGCTTTTCTACTGTTAGAGCTCATCAGATAATTCACGAAATGGGTAAAAAAACAGGTAACAGTAAAGATATAATTGATGCCTTAGCTGCTCAGGTAATACTTGAAGATTACTTACGATCAATACAATAATAAACCGTCATTCCGGACTCCGATCCGGAATCTAAAAAAAGGGATTCTGAAATAAATTCAGAATGACAATATAAAAACTATGAAAGATTATTTCTCACAATTTAAAGCACCTGAAAATATGAAGCGACCTGACGGATCGTCAAGATTTGCATTTGTAACATTTTTAATGATGAACGACAGTTATATGGCTTCTACTTTGCTGATGGCTTATGGTTTGAAGAAGCAGAATTCACAAGCTGATACTGTCTGCATGGTCACCGAGGAAATCGATGAAGAAACTATCAAACCTTTGAAAATGATCTATGATCACGTTATCAGAGTGAAAAGAATATTTGTACCGCACAAAGAAAGAAAAGGCAGAGAAGATCGTCCATTATGGTTTACCCGACTAAACTCTTTACTACTTGGTCCTGATGGTGGTTATGATCTGAATTATGAGAGAATTTGTATCCTTGACGCTGATGTTTATCCTTTAAGACATTATGATTCCCTTTTCAATATCGGTGCTCCTGCAGGAATGTTGAACGAAAAGAAATCCAACTGCTTAGAATGGGATGAAAAAGGAAAGTATGTATATCCTAACTCAATAGAAAATGAGGGTAAGTGGAATTGGCACAGAAGATATGAACCTGATGCACCACATGGCTCAGATATTCCAAAAGAAATTACCGATAGACCTTTGCACGATGTTACAAATTTGGGACTAAACGGATCGATCTATGTTTTTGATACTTCGAAGAAAGAGCTTGAGAATATTATTGAAGATGTAGAAAGACCTGAGATTAAAAAACTTGTCGGTGATCTTTTCAAATGGCCTGATATGCAATACTTTACAATTCGATGGTCAGGGCAGTGGAAAAGTATTGATATAAAATTCAGTTCATTCAATGGATATCCTGGATTAAAGTATCTTTGTGGATGTCATTATTCAGGTTTTAAACCTTGGTATTTCAATAAAAAAGGTCTTAAAAATTATATGGAACATGAAGATTTCTTATTCTGGTATAAAAGTTTCCTATCAATGGTTGAAAAAGACTATCCAAAAATGCTTGATATTCCAAGGATTGCAAGTATCAGAAAAAAGATTTTAAGACTTGAACTTAATCTAAAACCGTCATTCTGAACTTGATTCCGGATCGGAGTCCGGAATGACAAATGAGAAATGTATTATGATAAAGAAACCTAAAATATTCATAAGCGGAGTAGCAGGATTCCTCGGAAGTCACCTTGCTGATACATTTATTGCAGACGGTTATAAAGTCGTAGGATGTGATAGTCTAATCGGTGGCTACTTGGATAATGTACCTTCAGAAGTGGAATTTTATCAATATGACTTGAATTTTCATAATTCTATTGTAAAAATAACTAAAGACTGTGATATAATCTTTCATTGTGCTGCTACAGCTTATGAAGGTTTAAGTGTATTCAGTCCGTTTTTCATAACAAAAAACATTATTCAATCAACAGTTTCATTAATTACTGCAGCAATAGCAAATAAAGCTAAACGATTTGTATTTTGTTCTTCAATGGCAAGATACGGAACTCAGGATACTGTTCCTTTCACTGAAGACATGACACCAAAACCTCAAGATCCTTACGGTATTGGTAAACATAGCAGTGAAATGTTTCTTAAAAATCTTTGCGATATTCACGGTATGGAATATGTCATCGCTGTTCCACATAATATAATTGGTCCTCGTCAGAAATATGATGATCCATACAGAAATGTTGCAAGTATCATGATAAATCTTATGCTTCAGGGAAGACAACCGATCATTTACGGAGATGGAGAGCAGAAACGTTGCTTCAGTTTTATTCAGGATGATATTGATATTCTAACAAGATTAGCATTTGATGATAAAGCAGTAGGTGAAGTCATTAACATTGGACCGGATGATGAATTTGTAACAATTAATCAACTTGCGCAAACTATTGCTGATCTATTAGATTTCAAACTTGAACCAATATATAAAAGATCAAGACCTCAAGAAGTATTACTTGCAAATTGTTCTGCAAATAAAGCTAGAAAGATGTTTGGATATGCACCAAGCATAAAACTTCAAGATGGACTAAAATCTATGATAGACCATATCAAAAACCGTGGAACAAAAAAATTCAAATATCATCTTGACCTTGAAATTATCAACGAAAAAACTCCTGAAACTTGGAAAGACAGATTATTTTAAGTGTAATAAATAAGGTAATCTATCCCAACGGGATATAACACCCATAACCACAAGTTGCCAATCTGCATAGCAGATGCAATCAACACAGTTCAACCTGTGGAAAAAACATATGCAAAACACAAAAATAAAAATACTTCACCAATCAGAAAACGAAATAGTCGTTTTCAAACCCGCTGGTATTGCTACTCAATTGAGTAATGATATCAAAGGTTCTTCTCTGGAGAATATTCTAAAAAAACAACTTGGAGTAAATGATCTATTTTTCCCACATCGTTTAGATAGAGTAACTTCCGGTCTATTACTAATCGCTTTTAACAAAGAAGCTATTGCTTTTTACGGTGAAGAAGTCAAAACAACACATTTTGAAAAATATTATATAGCTCAAGTCGAAGACCACACTAAAAATATCAGATCATTAATTGGGACTCATAAACGTTATTTAAAAATTGAAGGAAACGTTAACACGGTCGTACAAAGTGGAGGTAAAACTTCATTTTTAGATATTTTAAAAATTCAACCCAGTTTAAAAAATAAAAACAATTATAATATACTTATTCGATTGATAACTGGCAGAAAACATCAAATAAGAGTAATGCTTGCTGACCTTGGTATTCCTTTATGTGACGATCATTTATACAATAAAAAAGCCGGTTCTATGAACCGACTAAGAAATAATTTTTATTTAGAGAGTATTATCCTGAAGTTTAAAGATATGGATGAAAATTATCACACTATTTATTCTTCTCCAGAGCATCTTCAATATCAGAATTAAATTTATCCAATGCTAACTGAAGATCATTATTCTTATTACTTAAATCCTCTACTCTGCTTTTCAGCATCATTGTAAAAATCTCATTACTCTCTTTTATCTTATTGATTTTACCATCAAAATACAACCAGGAATTGAAAATACAGATCAGAGCTGTAACAAGAATTACAGATAAAACAACCACCATGTCAACTTTATTTTTTTCTTTCTTCACTTTCTTCTCTTTCTTCACTTTCTTCTCTTCCATAATTTCCTCCAATTTTTTATCCTAGGTAATCGCACATATTTAGAATTCGTTGTATTCTAAATTTTATCCTAGATAATCGCGTAAAGTTTTTGATCTAGAAGCGTGTCTTAGCCTTCTAATGGCTTTTTCTTTTATCTGCCTAACCCTTTCTCTAGTAAGACCGAATTTCATACCAATTTCTTCTAAGGTCATAGAACTTTCCTTTCCTATGCCAAAATACAGAACGATTACTTCTCTTTCCCTTACTGTCAGTGATTCTAGTGCATTTTCAACTTCTTCCTTCAAAGAATTATCAAATAAGTCTTGATCAGGAGAAGGATCTTTTTCATTCTTCAACACATCAAGAAGAGTATTATCTTCACCGGGATTAAATTGAGCATCAATAGACAGATGTTTACCTGATATTTTAAGTGTGTCAGTTACTTCTATCGTTGTAGTTTCTAACGCCTTTGCAATCTCTTCAGAAGTAGGCTCTCTCTCATATTTCTTCTCTAATTTAGCTTTTATCTTACTAATTTTATTTAGAGCTCCAACTTTATTCAAAGGTAATCTTACTACCCTAGATTGTTCGGCTAAAGCTTGCAATATAGCTTGTCGGATCCACCATACTGCATATGAAATAAACTTAAAACCTCTTGTCTCGTCAAATCTTTTGGCAGCTTTGATTAGACCCATATTACCTTCATTTATCAAATCGCTCAAACCTAAACCTTGGCTCTGATATTGTTTGGCTACTGAAACAACAAATCTGAGATTTGCTTTTACCATTGTCTCTAGAGCTCGTTCTCCCTCTTTGCCACCCTTTTTCATCTTAAGAGCAAGAATTACTTCTTCCCCTGCTGTGATCAGATTTTCCCTACCTATTTCCTGTAGATATTTATCTAACAAGTGATTGGTTCTACCTAGTCCGTTAGCTTTTGCCACAGAGCATTCCTATACTAATTTATAGTAAGCGAGAATTTATTGCTTTATCAGTATATACTCTTTTTTCCCTTTTCTCAAGTACTTAATTATATAATTTACTTTTTTATCTTCTATGATTTTTGCAACTTTTTTAAATCCACTTATGTTATCAATCTTGTATTGAACACCGGAAATAATAGCCTTTGTGACAATATCCCCAACAGCTAACTTGCCAAATAATTGTGATTTTTTATCAATTTTAGTGATTATTATTCCTTTATCTGTTGATAATTTATATTTTTCCTGGATCTCTTTATCTACATTTTTCAATGACAATCCTAGAAGATCTTCACTATCATTTTTTTCTTCATCTTTTTCATTATTTTTGTTCAAACCAAGTAATTTTCCTCTGTCACCCAATTTAACTTTAAACGTTTTTTCTTTGCCATCTCTTAAGACAACAAATTTAATTTTTTCATCAGGTTCAAAAGCAGCAAGTTCGAATCTGAATTTTTCTAAGGTTTCGATTGGTTTACCGTTCATTTCGATGATAATATCATCAGCTTGAAGCCCGGCTTTTTCTGCTGGAGTATCTTTTTCGACTGTGGCAATAAGTATTCCATTTTGATCTTCATCAAGACCCAAAGGTTCCCTTTCACCATTCACAATCGCTTTAGGATATATTCCTAAATAAGCTCTTTTAACTATTCCATCATCTTGGAGGTTTTTGGCAATTTTCTTAGCTAAATTTATTGGTATCGCAAAACCAATTCCTTGTGCTTGAGAATTAACTGCTGCATTGATCCCAATAACCTCACCATGCATACTTAATAATGGGCCACCACTATTACCTGGATTTATAGCTGCATCTGTTTGAATGAAGTCCTGGAAAACAGGTCCTCCCATTATACCAAGACCGGATCTATCCTTTGCACTTACAACACCCACTGTAACAGTTTTTTCTAAGCTGTATGGTGAACCAATAGCTATTACCCAATCACCGACCCATAATTCATCAGAATTCCCTAATTCAAGTACATCTTCTTTATCAAAACTTTTATCAACTTTAATGACTGCAAGATCAGTTTCAGGATCTGTACCGATTATTTCAGCTTCTAAATCATCTCCATTACTGAATCTCACTACAATTTTATCCGCTTTCTCAACAACGTGATTGTTTGTCATTATATAACCATCTGTTGAATAGATAAAACCAGAACCTTCTGCTTTTTGAATCTGTTTTTTTGTTTTTTGCTTAGGTTGAGTTCTTCGTCCTCCAAAAAAATCATCTAAAAAAGGATCGTTGTTAAAAAACTTATCGAAAGGTGAATTATATTTATACTCAAAACTCCTTTCTACCTTGATATTTACAACCGCAGGCATAACATCTTTTGCAATAACAGCAAATCTACTGTGTCCTTCCTCATTACAATAGATATTATCTCCAGATTTTACTTCAGCTGAAACATTATCTGTAAGGTCGAACCTTGCCGTTAAAAGAACTCCCAGCATTATAAATACTGCTACCAAAGTTAGATTTTTTAGAGTTTTCATTTTATTTCTCCTGTGTTAATTTGTTAATGTCAATTCGGAAATTATACAGAATAAAAAATATATTTGTTCCTGAATTTTATTACATCAACTCACTTAACTCAACACTTTCGCCTTCCTGAATATCTCCATTCAATAATTTAACGGACAAATTATTTAAAACGGTTTTCTCTATCAATCTTTTTAAAGGTCTTGCACCATAGGTACTATCATAACTTTTTTCTGAAAGTATTCTTTTAGATTTTTCATCAATGACAATTTTTATTTCTCTGTCAGCTAACCTTTTATTAACATCACTCAATAATCTTTCTGCAATTTCAAATATCACATCTCTGTTTAACTTATTAAATACTATTATATCATCTATTCTGTTAACAAATTCCGGCTTCAGGTGATTCTTTATCATTCTTATAAGCTCACTCTTTTTATCTTCTGTAACAACTTCGACATTCGCAAATAGATCTGATCCTAAATTTGAAGTCATTATAATAATAGTATTCTTAAAATTAACTGTTCTGCCTTTGTTATCAGTAAGTCTTCCATCATCCAAAACCTGTAATAGAATATTAAATACCTGAGGATGAGCTTTTTCAACTTCATCGAAAAGCACGATTGAAAAAGGTTTCTTTCTAACAGCATCTGTCAACTGACCACCTTCGTCGTAACCTACATATCCTGGAGGAGGTCCTATCAATCTGCTTACAGAGTGAGATTCCATATACTCACTCATGTCTATCCTGACCATAGCTTCATCGCTATCGAACATAAATTCAGCTAAAGCTTTAGCTAACTCTGTCTTTCCAACTCCAGTAGAACCTAGGAATATAAATGATGCGATCGGTCTGTTCGGATCCTGCAATCCTGCCCTGTTTCTTCTAAGAGCATCTGATACAATTCTCACAGCTTCATCCTGCCCTTTAACTCTGAGTGTAAGCAAGTCTTCCATCTTTAATAGTTTATCTTTTTCACTTTCCAGAAGTTTATTCACAGGTATATGTGTCCATCTTGAAATTATTTCAGCGATCTCATTTTCTCCGATCTCTTCCCTCAGCATCTTTTTCCCTGATTGAAATTTTTCTAAATTCACCGTTGCTTCTTCAACACTTGATCTTATCTTAGGCATTTCCTGATATCTTATTTTTGAAACTTTTTCAAGTTCGCCATTTCTTTCAGCTATAGATTCTTCATTCTTGAGATCATCAAGCTTTTTTGTGCCTTCTCTGATAGTAGCAATATAATTTTTTTCCTGTTCCCAGTGGATCTTCAATTCATCAGATTCAGCCTTAAGATTGGCTATCTCTGATTTTACGATCTCAAGTCTATCTTTAGATTTTTTATCTTTTTCTTTACTAACTGCCTGTTTCTCGATCTCAAGCTGAATGATCTTTCTTTGAATAATTTCTATCTCTTCAGGCATAGATTCGATCTCCAGCTTTAGCTTTGCAGCAGATTCATCAATCAAATCAATTGCTTTATCAGGAAGAAATCTGTCAGAGATATATCTGGATGATAATTTTGCAGCAGCTATAAGTGCTCCATCAGTGATCCTGACACCATGATGCACTTCATATTTGTCTTTAATACCTCTTAGTATAGAAACGGTATCTTCAATAGAAGGTTCATCGATCATTACCGGCTGAAATCTTCTTTCAAACGCAGCATCTTTTTCGATATATTTTCTGTATTCTGAGATCGTTGTAGCACCGATAACCTTGATATCACCCCTTGCAAGTGCAGGTTTTAACATATTCGATGCATCCATAGAACCCTGTGCCGCTCCTGTTCCAACTAAAGTATGTAACTCATCAATAAATAATATTAATTTACCTTCTGATGCCTCCACTTCCTTCAATACAGCTTTAAATCTTTCTTCAAATTCACCTCTGAATTTTGCTCCTGCGATCAATGCAGCCAGGTCTAAAGCCAATATTTTTTTATCTTTTAAATTATCAGGGACATCTTTTCTTATTATTCTGTGAGCAATACCTTCCGCAATAGCAGTTTTACCTGTACCGGGTTCTCCTATAAGAACAGGATTATTCTTAGTTCTTCTTGTCAATATCTGCAGAACTCTTCTTATCTCCGCATCTCTGCCTATTACAGGATCAAGTTTCTCTTTTTCTGCAAGATCGTTCAAGTCTCTTGTATATTTTTTCAGAACTTCATATTTGGCTTCAGGATCAGAATCTTTAACCTTCTGATTTCCTCTGACAGACTTTAGAAGTTTAAGTACAGTATCATGATCGACATTCAGATCTTTAAATATTTTGTATAGATTACTTTTCTTTTCATTCAGGATAGCTAGAAAAATATGCTCAAGACTTACATACTCATCTCCCATTTTTTCTGCCAGTTTAGAAGCTGATTCAAGAATATTATTGAATTGAGATGATAGATATAGATTTGTAGCAACAGAGTTTACTTTTGCCAATTTTGATAGCTCTGTTTGAACTTTTCCTGATATAATAGATAAGTCAACTCCGATTCTTTTTATCAGAGTTGTAATAATGTTTTCATCATGAAGTATTTTTTCAAAAAAGTGTAATTCTGTAACTTCTGCAGCTTTATACTCTTTTGCGGTTTTAACCGACTCATTCAGGTACTCCTGTACTTTTATTGTCATTTTTTCGCTGTTCATAGTTTTCTCCATATTAAAGTTGTTTACTGTCTATGTAAATGCAACTTGTGTGCCAATTTATTTTCATAGCTAAACAAGTATTAATAAAACGATTATTAAGACATAAAACATGACGAACCCTGACAGATCTTATAAATTAAAAAGCGTATTTGTATAATTATAAGGTTGCATTATTACACATATTCATTTATTATTTTACTCTAACATTATAAAACGGGATTTGTCAGATGAAAAATCCTTTAGATAACCTGGAAGTACAGTAGAAAAAAACGACGTACGGCGTTTTGCCACACGTTAGGGGCAATTAATGATTGTTAACCAGTGTTTTGGGGAGTATTTTTTGATATTGTGGTAAAATATAAAATTACTTTGTTAATTCATTCGGGTTCTACAACCCTAACAACCTTACAA
>JAQIDB010000118.1 GCA_027858225.1 Candidatus Delongbacteria bacterium | reverse complement strand
AATGTTTTTCGTTCCCCTCCTTTGGAGGGGTGTCAGCTATAAGCTGACGGGGTGGTCGTCATCCTGAACTTGTTTCAGGATCTTTCTTTTATCTTTTCTATTATAAATTCGACTTGTTCATTTATCGTAAGTTCACTTGTATCGATCAAAATGGCATCTTCCGCGGCTTTTAATGGAGAGTTTGACCTATTACTGTCTCTGTCATCTCTTCTTATTATATCGGCCTTAATATCCTCTAGCGAAGAGCTCATTCCTTTTTCCTGCATTTCCTTAAATCTTCGATTAGCTCTAATATCTACATCCGCTATCATAAAGAACTTAAGATCCGCATTAGGAAAAACAACTGTGCCAATATCTCTACCGTCTAATATTACATTCCCTTTATTACCCAGATTTCTTTGGATCTCAACTAAATTATCTCTAACTTCTTTTATTTCACAAACAGCTGTAACACCTTTAGATATCTCAGGTGTTCTGATCTCATGAGATACATCAACTTTATCAAGAAGTGTTACTGTATCTCCTGTATCCTGATCTATTTTTTGATCTATCACGGTCGCAAGCATTATATTCTTTATCAATCTTGAATCTTCATAATCTATACCCATTTTATATGCTTTCAGTGCCATAGCTCGATACATTGCTCCTGTATCAATAAATAAAAAATTCATTTTCTGACCAACTAATTTCGCAGTTGTTGATTTACCTGAAGCTGCCGGTCCATCTATTGCATTTATCATATTTTTTCTCCTATTTTATAAAGATACCATTGAACAATTATTGAATTTTTATCTCTCCCAGTTTCATCAATGTTAATACCTGAAGATGTCAGTTCTTTCTTCATGTAATTTGTAATCTCAATATAATAATATGTATCACCAAGTTTGTTCATGCTGTATTTATACTTATTTATTATCTTAGCTGGCAGTACTTTCTTTATAAACTCTTTGATTTTCTGCATCCGAATATCATTTGCAGTAGCTTGTATCTCATTATCAAAATTAAGATCATATTTCTGAAAATAGTTTTCTTTTATAACTTTGTCGTATAATACTTTATTTAATTTTAGGCTAACATCTATTTTGTTGAAATAATCAATTAATTCATTATCCATTAATGGCAATCTATGTTCAAATCCGAAATATTCATATATCCTGGAAGAGTTAACTATAAATTTAGCCTGTCTTTCTTTCAAATCCCAATTTTCATAATGGGAATAATCTATATTCTTGCTTTCTTTTGCTAGTTGACCTGCAACCTTCTTCAGTTGATCTTTAATCTTCTTTAGTAGAACACTTCGGGTGTCTAAAGTTAACTTTCTGAGGTTGTAATGCTTCTCTAATATCTGTTCAGTTATCTCAGTTATTTTAGTCGATATAATAATATCTTTATCTAAATGGCTACCTGCAAAAAAATCACCTGAATGCCCGGGTATGAAAACAGAATTGTTAGGAATTAAGTTTTTTAATTCTCTGATCGCAAAATACTCCTGCATATAGAACATTGAGGTATAATTCGCACTAAATTTAAAATACTGCTTAAATTCTTCAGTTCCGATATAATCTTTTATCAACTCTTCGCTATATTCAATAAAATGCCACTCAAACGCAAGAGCTTTTGCTACCTTTTCAGATATTTCTACTTCAGGATTGCCTTTTCTACCATAAGTAAAGCAAATGACATCTTTAACACCTCTGTTCTTTAGCATAACTGCAATCAATCTAGAATCGAAGCCTCCACTTAAAGGTATTATCGCAGTTTTACCCTGCAGAGAATTTGCTAATCGATCCGCTATGTTTTCTAAAGTTTTTGATAATGTTATTGATGCTGATCCAAGATCTTTTTCTGTTCTATTTTCAGTAATATATCTATGGTAAGTGTGATCTTGCAAACTCCCTTCCTTAAAAACTAGATATTCTCCTGCTTGAATTTGAAATACTTCCTTTAGCAAAGTATTTCTACCTGTGACATATCCTGTATGCAAAAATTCTATCGAGGAATTCTCATCAATCTTATTTTCACTCTCTGAGCATATTTTGGCATCATCAGAAATAACTATCTTATTTCCGGATGATTTATAGTATATTGGAAATGTTCTTACTCTATCTACACAAACTATAACTTCATCTTCTTTGCAGTAAATAAAGGAAAATATGCCACTTAACTCCTTGATCGCTAAGTTTATATTCTTCTCAGAAACTATAAGCTCTTTCAAATATTTTAAAGCTGATAAGCCTTCAAGATATTGATCATTCTTAAACAAATAACCTTTGAAGTAAGATCCATCTTCATTATGCCAGGAAAAACCCTTATCATATTTCAATTCAATTTTTAAATTATCCATTCTATTACCACTCTGGATAAAATTATTGGGATCATAATGAAAGTAAAACTCCTGACGATGAACCATTTTGCTTTATGTAGATCTGAACCAGATATTTTCAATACATAGAATGAAAAATACAACCAATATATAAATCCGGTTCCTCCAAACAAGGCAATTGCCCAGAAAGCACTTTTAAAGATCAGACCTCCAATGAGAAATGCAGCAAGACGAATGATCAGAAGAACTATATTTAATTTCAAACTTTCTTTCTGCTTCTCCAAAACGGCAAAAACTATCGAGATCGGAGATGTTGCAAATACTAACAGCATCCAAGGAGTTAACATGCTGGCGTATAACCCTGAGATTCCCCACTTATCTCCTAAAACAAAATTAAAAATAATATCTCCGTATGCTGCAATGATAGACATTGGTATAATGCCAAGTAAGATCATTTTCTTATATATGTCAAATGTAACTTTACCTAATTGTTCTCTATCATCTTTTAAAAGGGTTGCTTTCCTGTAATAAACTTGCGACACAGAAGTGCCTAACATAGCCATTGGAACGTTGATAAACTTATGAGGAATTGAATATAATCCAGCTACAGTAGAATTGAATAAATTTGTGAGAAATAAAATAGGAATATTTGATGAAAAATAATTTGTAAGTTCAGAGAAAAGAAAAAATTGAGGGAATTTTCTATACTTAACTAACAGAGCCTTCATGGAACTTAGCTTCATTCCTGATATATTATTTTTTATGGCAATAAGTATATCTTTCATTTGCATTAATATCCCAACAGAATAACCAATTATAGAACCGAATATCAGTCCAAAATAGTTTGAAGATCCATAATATCCTGAATAGAATTGACTTCCTGTTGTAAATGCTGATCTTGATATATTTGCTCCGGCAGTTACACCATACTTGTTATTTCTATTATTCCAAATATTGCATATTCTATATAAAGCGAATAATGAAGCCATCAATGGTATCAGGAATATCAATTTATCGTTTTGTTCAATATTCAATAATGAATTAAATTGATTTTGAAATATGATCGTTATAAAAAGGATCAGAAGTGTTGATCCAATTGTAAGCAGAATTGTAGAAGTAACAACTAATGTCGCATCCAACTTTGTCTTTGGAAGCATTATTGCAAATTCATAGTTGCCTGTTATTATAATTGAAAGGATCCCGCTAAGACTTAGGAAATATACCCACACTCCAAATTCTTCAGGTCCATATATCCTTGTTAAGAAAGGCAGGATAAAAAAAGGAATCGCTTGAGCAATTGCTGAAGCACTAAATAACTTCCCAACATTTTTCAAAAATTCTTTATCTGATAGAATGCCTTTATTTTTCATCTGATGCTAGGTTTTTTATACATTCTTTTAATGAATCATCCCATGATCTTATATGCAACGCATATTCTTTAATTATTTTACTTTGATCCAAAATGCTGTTCTTTGGTCTTTTAGCCATAAAATTGAAATGATCAGAGTTTACCGCAACTACATCACAGTCAATTCCAGCTGTTTTAATTATCTCCCTTGCAAATTCATATCGCGAAATACTTCCTACGTTTGAATAATGATATAATTTTGATATTGTTTTACTATTTTTCTGTAACTTTTGTTCAGCTATGAATAATATATCTTTTGCCAGATCTGCTGCATTAGTTGGAGTTCCTATTTCATCTGAAACAACGCTTATTCTATCATTTTTTCTACTGATATCAATTATCTTTTTTACAAAGTTATTCCCATATCTTGAATACAACCATGAAGTCCTGATGATGATATACTTCATACAATTGTCTGAGATCAACTGCTCACCCTTAAATTTACTATCTCCGTAAACTGAAATGGGGTTTGGTGCATCTTCTTCATTGTAAGATGATTTTTTATTTCCATCAAATACAAAATCTGTAGAAATATGGATTAAGGTTATATCATGATCATTGCAGACCTTGATAATATTTTTTAAGGATTTATAATTAACATCTAATGCGGTGTCAGGTTCTTGTTCAGCTTTTTCAACGTCTGTATATGCCGCACAATTTATAAAATAATCGAAATTCTTATTCTCTAAGAAATAATTATCTAATTCCGTTTTATTACAAATGTCTAATTCTCTGCCGAAAAAATCAAATTCAGAATTCTTATATTCTTTAGCTGAATCCCGTATTTCTTTTCCTAATTGACCATTTGCTCCAGAAATAAAATATTTCATCTAAGCCTCGTAAATAAAATTCATTTCAGCTTTATCAAGTAAAGGAAATTGAAGGTCTCTATCGGTGATAATGATATTACCTTTGGGATAATTCAAGTTGATATTTAAAATTGGATCTGTAATATTTATACCTCTTTCATGCTTCGGAGAGTAATATCCATCACATTTATACTGAACTACAGTTTTATCCTCAAGAGCTATGAATCCGTGAGCGAACCCTTTTGGTATCAATAATATCTTATGATCTTTAGATGCTAACTCAACTGAAAGGTGTTTTCCAAATGTCGGAGAGCCTTTACGAATATCTACAATTATATCTACTATTTTTCCTGATAGTACTATTATCAATTTAGCTTGAGCAAAAGGATCTAACTGATAGTGAAGACCTCTTACAACACCTTTTTTGGATTCAGATACATTATCTTGAACAAAGTTATTTTTTATACCAAGGTCTGATAGTTTTTTAATGTTGAATGATTCGTAAAAACATCCTCTATTATCGGGAAATACTTTGGGTTCAATTATCAAAGGTCCTTCAATATCTAATTCTTTAATTTTCATTTAAAGATACTCTTAAAGTAATTTTTTATTACGAAGTTTAATTTTATTGCAAAAGTGTTGTTAGAATATACTTGATTTACTTTGGTTGGTTCAATTTCTTTTTTATAATAATCTTCCACACTATTATAATCAAAATGCTCGTTTTCACCAATATCTCCATCCCCATCTAAATCTTCATCATATCCTTCCGGATAAACTTCCAACCAAGTTTCATCATATCTTGGTAAATTATGGTTGTAATTTATAATATCAGTATGAGAATAAAATAAATTCATTGATATATATTTATTATATTTCAATTCTACATCTACATAATAGTAATTACTTTTCTCTACAGTTCCTCTTAGAAATACCTTATTTGCAACTGCATACGATGGGGCATCCCACCTTCCCCAAAGAGGTTCGCCACGATTCTCTCTTGAATATCCAACTTCAATGGTTTTGTCAAAATCGTAAAAATACTTTAATTTGTAGTTCAGTGTCTCACTATCCGGACCGGCAGGCATTCCCATAAAATAATCTAAATTCATGTACCTGTTTATGTGATATTTATGTCCATACACATACGGTTCAACTCTTGCATACTCAAAATCAAATGTTAATCCGCTTATTGTTAAGAAATTTGTATTTGTTAAACCTGCCGATACAGCCCATTTGTTCATATAGTTCTTTGTCCAACTTTCTGTAAATGTCTCATCGTCAAATAACAATTCACCATAGAATGAGAAGTTTTTTAATGGCTTATATTTCAGGTCAAAACTAATAAGTGAATTATCATGGTCTCCGTAATAATGTCCCATCCAGAAAAGTGGAAGGATTGGAAGCATATAACCCATCTCTATAGTTCTGTCACCCATGATAACCATTTCATTTACACCAAAGCTAAGATTATCTAAAGCTTTCCATTCAAGTCTATGAGCAGATAAATATTTTTCTCTTTTAAAATAGTCAGAACCTCTTGATGTGGTATCCGCATTGGTTATTATGTAATAAGGGTCAGCTGTTTCTTTTCTTGTCTGAGAATCAGCCAGTAGAAATCCTGTGACAGTACTGAATTTCACTCTATCACTTCCAATTGAAAATATCATATTCTCGTAGTATGCTTTTTGTGATGACAATGTGAGTGAATGCATATTCCCGGCACCTAAAGACAATGGATACTTACCAATAGAAAAACTAATATCATCTCCTGATAATAAAAGAGATGTTTGCGTGTGGTCCTCACTACTAAAATCTGCCTCTCCGCCTGAAGGAACTAAGTTAAGAACTTCAAACTCATCTCTCATTTTATTCTCATAACTATGCTTTAACATTACTCCTGAGTTCGTGCTCAATGATAAAAAATCTTTATACCCAAAATAGGCTTTAATTCCGCCATCAGTTATGTTTTGAGATATATCCGGATATTTGTAGCCTCTATCAGCTTGAGAACTTAGTAAATAATTATAAGTGCTAAATTTTATGTATAACGGTTTCTCTAATGCATTTTGAGAAACATAGTATAAATTTACATACGGATCAAACCATGCTGTTGTGTTCTTAGATTCAACTGTTCCAAATTTATTATCTGTTTGAATATATTCTTCTTTGAATCGTTCAATGAAATTATGAGTTCTACGATCAGAGTCTTTAACCTTAATAAGTTTTTCATAGATCTCATCACTTCTATATGGCTTCATTCCTGTAAATTCAATATCGATAATACCGGATATATTTAAATATTCCAAATAATCGTATGTAGCCTGATCTGTCATCGGAATTAGAGTAGGTGCATTGGATTGTGAGTAAATTAATGCCATTGCTCCTAAAGCAAATAGAAGTATTTTTTTCATATTTAGTCTTTAATTAAATTTTTAATAATGAACTCATGTTGATCTGGACCAGAGTGATCATGAATATGATCTCCCCAGGCTAACAATACTACTTCTTCTTTACCAATATTTATAAACGTATGAGCATATTTTGGTTCTACAACTATTCTATCAAGTTCCTCACCAGAACTATCTAAGATATATTCTTTTATCTCTTTCGATTCTATATGCTGAACTAATACTTTCAATATTCCTTTCATAACAGTAAACACTTCAGTTTTATCATTATGATAATGGTTTCCTCTTATTGTTTCAGGAGCAATGGTTGATGCATAAACCTGACCTTTAAAATTTAAGAAATTATCATCTTCTCTTAAAAATTCGATCAAGAACCCTCTATCGTCACCATGTTTAGGAATTTGCTTCAAACTTAGTTTAGGAATCTTGTTCATATTTATCCTTATAAAATTTGATCACTTCATCGATCGTATCATTTAGTTTCAATCTTGATTTCCAATTGATAGCTTTTTCTATTTTCTCTGTTGAAATTGCATATCTTAGATCCTGCCCCCACCTGTTCTCAACAAATTGAAGATCTGGATCAAGATTCATTTTTTCATAGATCAAGTTAACGACATCAAGGTTAGATACTTCATCCCTAGAACAAATATTAAATACTTCATTACGAGTTTTACTTTCAACCAATGCTAAAATTGCTTCACAATGATCTTCTACATGTACCCACGATCTTACATAAGAACCATCACCATGAATTGTCATGCCTCTATTTGATAAAGCACTAAGAATAACCTTTGGGATTAATTTTTCTGGATATTGTCTTTTTCCAAAGTTATTGCTACATCTTGTTATTAGGTAATCAATACCGTATGTTCTATTGTAGGCATATACAAATTGTTCTGCTGCTGCTTTTGTAGCTGAATACGGATTGCTAGGTTTTAAATAATCTTGCTCAGTGAAAACTCCATCCATGATGTCTCCGTACACTTCATCAGTACTTACCTGAAAGAAAAGTGGTCTGTCAAATTTTGCTTTCATTCTGATGTGCTCTAATAGATTGTGAACACCATTTACATTTGATCTAAAAAACTCTTCACTGTTCTCTATTGAGTTATCAACAAAACTTTCAGCAGCAAAATTGATCAGATAATCACATTTTGGAAGATTTGATATTTCACTTATATCAGCTTTTAAAAA
>JAQIDB010000047.1 GCA_027858225.1 Candidatus Delongbacteria bacterium | reverse complement strand
ACGTCTTCGCCTTCTTCTCTTTCGATGAAGCCAAATCCTTTAGCGCTGTTGAACCATTTAACTGTTCCTTGTTCCATGGAAACAATCCTCTTCTATTTTTACCAGTTATGTACCTCTTTCTTTTCAGCCCGCTTCAAAAAGATCATACAGTTATTTACGGAAATAATATATTAAATAAGAGTTGAAATAGCAATAATAATATTGCTTTTCAAGTTTAAACCAATTGGTAAGATACGAAAAAAGGACTCAAATTAAGAGTCCTTTTAAATTGAAAATGTTATTGAATTATTTCTTAGCTACTTTAGTCTTTCCTTCAAATACCATTAAGTCTGCCATTCTTTGAGCAAATTTAACTGGATCCTTCAATGGAGTTCCTTCAGATAATACTGCTTGATCATAAAGCATTTCAGCGTATTCGCCAAGTTTAGCATCTTTCTTATCATTATCATATATTGATTTCATAACATCTAAGATTGGATGATTTGGGTTCAATTCAAGTATTCTTTTAGATACTGGAACTTCTTGATTCATAGATTTGAATATTTTTTCCATGTGAGGAGAAATATCATTTTCATCAGAGACAAGACAAACAGCACTTGAAGTTAAACGATTAGAGATTTTTACATCTTTAATATCGTCTTTCAAAGCTTCTTTAATGTTATCTAGTACAGATCCATATTTCTTTTTATCACTATCTTTTTGTTTTTTTTCAGTTTCTTTTTCTTTTTCATCAGCGAGATCAATTTCGCCTTTTCCAACAGATTTTAACTTCTTTTCTTTGTACTCGGTTAAACCTGTAGTAATAAATTCATCTATAGGGTCAGTAAAGAATAATACATCGTAATCTTTCTGCTTGAATTTTTCCAAGTGAGGAGAATTTTCTACTGTTTTTCTACTTTCACCTGTTATATAGTAGATCTCAGTTTGACCTTCTGGCATTTTTTCAACATATTCTGCAAGAGATGTAAGCTTTCCTGCTTCAGTTTTTGAAGATTCGAAAAGTATTAGATCGGATAATTTTTCCTGATTTGGATGGTCAGAGTAAACACCCTCCTTCAGTACTTTACCGAATTCAGCATAGAATTCTAAGTATTTTTCATTTTGCTTTTCTTTTAATTTCTTAAGAGTTTCGATTATCTTCTTAACAAGGTTCTTCTGTATCTTTTCTAATGTTTTGTCTTCTTGAAGTATTTCTCTTGAAACATTCAGTGGTAGATCTGCAGAATCAACTACACCTTTCATAAATCTTAAATATTCAGGTAGTAGATGTTTGTTGTCTTCCATGATAAATACATTTTTCACATAAAGACTGACACCTGTTTTAGCTTCTCTTATGAAAAGATCATAAGGTGCTTTCATAGGAAAATATAATAACGCTTTGTAAGACAGCATTCCTTCAACGTTAAGATGGATTTTCTCTAAAGGTTCTTCGTAGTCGTGAGAAATATGTTTATAGAATTCATTGTATTCTTCTTTTTTCACATCTTTTTTAGCTCTTTGCCAAATAGCCTTTTGAGAATTGATAGTTTCATCTGTATAAGTTGTTAATGCTTCAGCACCTTCTATTTCTTTTCCATCTTTATCCTTAGGTTTTTCTTCTCTTTCGATAGTCATATTTATAGGATAACTGATGTAATCAGAGTATTTTTTAACGATCTCTTTTATCTTCCACTCTGATGCATAATCTATATCGTCTTTATTCAGATATAAAGTTACTTCAGTTCCCCTTTCGGTTCTGTCTGAATCATCTACAGAGAATTTTTCTTTTCCGTCAGATTCCCATCTTACTGCAACACTATCTTTACCGGCTTTTTTTGTGTTTATAACTATTTTCTCTGAAACTATGAATGCTGAATAAAATCCAACACCAAATTGACCGATAAGATCTGCTTGTTGTTGCTCACTTTCTTTCATTTCTTTTAGTTTTGTAAAAAATTCCTTAGTTCCAGATTTTGCGATCGTACCAATATTTGAAATAACTTCATCTTTTGTCATACCAATACCGGTATCAGTAATTGTGATTGTTCCGGCATCCTTGTTGAAGTCGATCTTGATCTTGTAATCATCAGTTCCTTCAAGAAGTTTCTTATTCATTAGACCTTCAAGTCTTATCTTATCAAGTGCATCTGATGCGTTTGAAACTAGCTCTCTAATAAATATCTCTTTATTTGAGTAAAGAGAATGTGTTACAAGTTCTAAAAGTTGACTAACTTCTGTCTTGAATTTCATTGTGCTTTTAGTCATTGTTGCTCCTTTATATTATTATTTTAATTTCATGTTGTTTACTTATGCAAAAACAATGCCATAAGTTATCAGGCATAGATATTGTGTTGCATGTCAATACTGGGGGAGAGAATGTCAGGGAAGTGGCAGGATAAATAATTATTAGCTAAAATTAAGAATAAATTTTAAAATTTACGAAAATGCTAAAGCATTCGGACTCATAGATGATTACGTTAGTGCCATTTTGCTAAAGTTGTAAAAGTTTACAACGGTCATGGCAAAAAGCAGTGGGGAAGAGCGAGTTAAATGTACAAGTAACCCATTGATGTTTTGCCAATGTTGTGGGTCTGTAGTGATTATCACTTTATGGGTTATTGAGCTTATCTTTTATCTGCCCTCCAAGTTTTAAGGGCAAAACGACTTTCTATATTTAATATCTTTCTGCAATTCTTTCTTAACTTCCTTAGGACTTTTGTCTAAAATCCATAGATTTAGTCTTAGATTTGGGATATTCTTTCT
>JAQIDB010000199.1 GCA_027858225.1 Candidatus Delongbacteria bacterium | reverse complement strand
AACACTTCATAAGCACCCATATACTTTTTTGCTAATACCTTAATCCTAGATGGCATCGTAGCAGAAAATAATAAAGTTCTTTTATCTTCATTGGTGTGCTTCATTATCTCTTCCATATCATCAACAAACCCCATATTCAGCATTTCATCTGCCTCATCAAGAATCAAGTGTTGAATATCATGAAGTTTTAATGTCTTTCTATTTATATGATCGATTATTCTACCCGGAGTACCTACAACTATATGTACACCTTTTTTTAGTCTTCTTAGCTGTTGATCAATAGATTGACCACCGTAAATAGGTACAATTACAAGTTTCTTTTCACCTTTAAGTGAATTTATCTCTTCCGCAACTTGAATTGCAAGTTCTCTTGTTGGTGCTAAGATAAGTGCCTGAACTGATTTTAATTTCGGATCAATCATCTCTATCAAAGGCAATCCGAATGCTGCTGTTTTACCTGTTCCTGTTTGAGCCTGTGCGATAATATTAGTATCATCTCTTAGCATTACTGGTATGGTCATTGACTGAATTTCAGTAGCTTCTTCAAAACCTTTTTTATTGATGGCTTTTAACGAACTTTCTGAAAGACCCAGGTCTTTAAATAATTTTGTACTTGTCATTTCTTTCCTGATTTTAATTTTGTCCATATTTTTGGACACGGCAAACATACATTATAATTATAAAAAAAGATACTAAAATTTATCTAATACTAAATTATTTCGATATTTAAAGCTGAATTAAAGTAATTTATATGGATATTCTTAGAACCAGACAACTAATTCACTTAAAGCAGTTGAATGCATCAGATATTCTTCATTGTTCTCTTTAGAAAGATCCTGTATCTTTTTCAAAAGGCATTTCTGATCCATATTGTTTAATTCATTTCCTGTAAGATCGCTGTACTTTGATACATAACCCCACATGTGCTGCAAAGTATTTCTCCTTGCTTTATCATCTGGCTCCATCCTAAGGATATTAATCAGCTTAACAACAAAAGATGAAAAATCTTGTTCATTGTTTATAGTCGACATATCTGATGCTATTTGTTTATATAGGTTATAATCTCTTGCCATTACCGAATATTTATGCTGAGCCCAGAGTTCTTGCGCACTTTTAGGGAGTACAATTCTGCCTGATTCTTTGCCAACATATTTTTTCTTAAGAATTTCAAATTGCTCATAAGGTGAATCAATATATTTTTCAGGCCAGATTAATTTATTTGACCTGGTTCTCACTGGTGATTTATCAGTATAACCCCTAAGTTCCATTTCAGATACAAGTTGTTTGTGCCTTATATTTATAGCCCAACCATATCCTATCCACCTAAGAGTCTCGGGATGTTTTGAATATCCCTTTTTGTTATTTACCATAATTGACACCAAACCGTGAAGTTCCCTGTGCTCTCCCAACAGACTCTGCCTGTTCAAATATCCCGGATTTATATCCCAAATACGCATAGATGTCTCATTTTATAGTTATATTTAATTTACAATTAACCAACACTACTGTCAACATTATATTTTTTTTGTGAATTTCGTCATTGTTTAAAACTATGGAAATATTTATAATACGAGTATACTAAAATTAATGGGGCATGTCATTTTGAAACTAATTGTTTTTATCATTTTAACTATCTTGAATATAGCATTTTCTCAAACGGCTCCAACAAACACTCTAAATGTTAAAATAACTGTTAATAGTTTTAAATCTAATTCAGGTGTTGCAAGATTATTAATTTTTAATAATGATGAAGGATTCCCAGGAGAAATGGAACTTGCAATTGTAAAAGCTGTTACAACAATAGAAAATAGTATAGCCACTTTTGATTTAATAGTTCCTTCCGGTGAACATGCGGTAGTTATTTTACATGATGAGAACAACAACAATGAAATCGATACTGCATGGTATGGTAAACCAATTGAAGGTTTTGGTGTTTCAAATGATCCAAAATCAAGCTTTGGACCTCCTGACTATGAAGACAGCACTATTATATTCATTGAAGAGAAAAAGAATTTTATTATAACTATGCGATACTTTTAATGGAGGATTTATGAAAAAAAGACTAATAATATCTTTGATAGCAGGTGCAATTCTAGGCATCTTCTGTATAATCGGAGCTAGAATCAGAATGGGAGAGGCTGCATCAGATCTGTTTCTTTTCAGTACATGGTTCAACAGAATTGTCCTGGGATTAGCCATTGGTTTATACACTCCTAAGAACAAGGATGTTAAAATTTCTATACTAAGAGGTGGAACTATAGGATTGATTGTTAGCTTTTCACTTTTTACTGCAACAAATTTCATTGATGTTCCAGGATTTATAGCTGGAATTATCTATGGAATTATCATTGACTTTTTTGCAACTAAATATGATATTTAGGACTGATTTACTGGGGGTATGGCTTAGTTGGTTTAAAGCGCTTGCTCGACAGGCAAGAGATCACAGGTTCGAGTCCCGTTACCCCCACTCTAAAGGGTTGATAACAACCCTTTTTATTTTTGCAAACCAGCAAATTTTAAGATATATTTACAAAAGTTATCCTGAAATTATTCAGGATCTTAATAAAAAGGAATACCATGGCAGAATTAGTAAGACTTCAAAAATATTTAGCATCAAAAGGTGTAGCATCAAGAAGAAAATGTGAAGAGTTTATTACTGATGGACTTGTAAAGGTAAATGGTGAGGTAGTTACTCAGATGGGAACCAAAGTGGATCCAGACAAGGACATTGTTGAAATTAACGAACAAAAGATATCTTCTATCAAAGCAGACTATATTTACATACTGCTTAATAAACCTAAGGGTTATATAACTTCATTAAAACAGGCTGACTCAAAATCACCTCTTGTAACTGACCTATTGAACATCTCTGAAAGAGTATATCCTGTCGGAAGACTCGACAAAGACTCCTCCGGACTGCTATTAATGACCAATGATGGTGATTTCGCTTTTAAGTTAATGCATCCCTCATTTGAGAAAGAGAAAGAGTATATTGCTGTCACAGAAGAAACTGTAACAAAAAGAATGATCGAACGATTTGAAAAAGGTGTTACTATCGAAGGATATAAAACTCAACCTGCCAGAGTTAAAAGAATAGAACTTACCAAGGTGAGTATCGTAATCACAGAAGGTCGAAATAGACAGATCAGAAAAATGCTTTCAAAAGTCGGCAATAATGTACTAGAACTTAGGCGAGTACGAATAAACAATCTCCGACTCGGTGGACTCAAAGAAGGTGAATTTAGATATTTAAAAAAAGATGAAGTCAAGAATTTGATGGAGTAATGCAACAATTGGTAAGGTAAAAAACTTGATGGAATAGGGAATTATGGTTAAAGTAAAAAAATCGAACGGCAAAACAGAAGAATTTTCTATTAATAAACTTGAAAGATCACTCAGAAATGCCGGAGCAAACAACGAATTAATAGCTGAAATAGTAAAAGATATAAATTCGTGGATCACAGATGGTATAACTACAAAAATAATATATAAAGCTGCTTTCAAGCACCTTTACAGAAGAAAGGATCATTCATCCCTCAAATATAAATTAAAACAGGCGATTATGGAGCTTGGCCCCACAGGACATCCTTTCGAAACATTCATCGGAAAAGTTCTTGAAAAACAAGGGTATAAAACTGAGGTAGCACTTGTTATCGATGGTTATTGTGTTACTCATGAGGTTGACGTAATAGCTACCAAAGATCATGAGCAGTACATAGTTGAATGTAAGTATGGTCAAAGCTCCGATAAATCCGTCAGTGTTCAAGTTCCATTATATGTTAATTCTCGTGTAAATGACATTATCAGAAAAAGAGAAAAAATGAAGGAATTCGACGGTTACGTATTTCATGGCATGGTAGCTACAAACACGCGTTTTACTCATGACTCTATGGCTTTCTCTAAATGCAGTGGACTTTACCTGCTCGGTTGGGATTATCCAGAAGGCAACGGGCTTAAAGATATAATTGACAGGGAGAAGGTCTACCCTATTACAATACTTCATTCACTGACAAAATCTCAAAAAGCGTTACTTTTTAATAAAGAAATCGTAACTTGTTCCCAGATAATTGAAGCTCCTCATGTACTCGATCAATTTGAACTCAGTCTTTTAAAATCAAAAAAAATTCAGCAGGAAATAAAAAGCATCTGTAATTTTGTGTAATAACCCCAAATATATTTCTAAAATTTTATGTTGATTTCATAGATACATATATTTATATATGAAGCATCCTATATAAATCACGGGATTAAGAACAACATAAAGGAGTAATCTCATTGAAAACAGCTGTCACTATAATTCTAATTCTTATACTAACATCAATCGCTTTCCCAGTGACAATGAATGACCATGGAAATTTTATTTCAGATGAAAACAGCGATCATATTCAGTTCTTCGGAAAAGATAAAATAATTAAAATAGATGACAAAAAAATATATGCTACAGAAAATAAATTCTATATAAATGATAAAACAACTGCTGAATTAAAGAATTTTTTCACAATTATTTCAAGTCAAGATGGAATCTTTATTATTACAAGAAAAACCATATTCAGTTTCTCGGGTGACGAATTAAAACCTGTTATATCATTCAATGACAAAATCAACGATATAACCTATATTAATGGTGATTTTCATGTTTCTCTAAAAAATAAAATTTATAACGGATATAAATTTACACATAATATAGTATCTGAAAATGTAAAGGTTTCACGAGTTGGTTACACTATCCTTAACCTGAAAAAAAATCACATAAAAAATAATACAGCAGATACATCTACTAATACGAATAAATTTATAAACAACTTTTTATAAACGAATTATACTTTACATCCGAACTAGATATAAATATCATTCTTCCTTAAATTTCTCAACGGTATAAACTTCTATCTTTGGGTGATTATGAAAAACAAAATCCGGTGCTAACCCGGCTTTCTGAGCCAAATGAACAAAAAAAGTCTCATGTGATACAAGCTCATCCCAAACTTGTGGTAAAAAAGTAGCTGAGTGTCTGTCATAAGTTAAGTAAACACCATGCACTTTAGGCTTGATCTTTTTCTTAAGGTCAGCAAAAGTATAATAATCAATTTCCTGTCTATTCGATAAAAGCGATATCTCAATCTTAATATCCTTCATTTCGCCTTTAACGATCTTCGCAAATCTAGAATCCTTAAAAGCAGCATTAAAAGAATTATCAAGGACATCATCTAAAAGAGGTTGATATGCCTCTAATGAACCTACACAACCTCTTAAAAGCCTATCCTTTGTCAAAGTAACAAATACTGCACCTCTCTCTTGCAACACTTCAGGTAATCTTTGCTCTTTTAAAATTTCTCTTAAATTTTTACCATCAATCGTTGCAACAATATTCTTACGGGCAATACTTAATAAAAGTGACTTAATTTGGTCATGTAACATTGGATCTATCCTTATTTGTATCCTAATATTTAGTAATATCTATCTTTTCTTGTAACCTAATATTTCGTAATATTCTTTTCTTCTCGATAAAATCTGAACAGCTTTTTTAATTTGCTTATCATTCTTTATCAAAATCTTATATTTCTCTTGATTACCATGTGTATATACACCAAATTCAATAGCTAAAAATTTCTTTATAGAATCTATATTATCCTCAAAATCAGAACCTTTCTGATCTTCAAATTCTTTTTTAAGTTCATTTAATTTAGTAATAATCTCTTTAGAATAATCATTTTTCTCTGAGTAAACAAAAAGCGAGTCTATCTCTCTCTCTCCTTTTAGATCATATTTGAATTCACATTCATTTATGTAATTTTTGAATGAAGAAAGCAATTCGTCAGTAACAATATCTTTATACTCAAAATCAGGATTATCTTTGAGAAAGTAGTATAGAAAATCATTAAATTTATTCGTCATCTTTAAATTTAATATATACAATGATTCTTTTGTATTTTCTATAATTATATCCGGTATGATACCTTGCCCAGATACCACTTCTCTTTTATTAACCAAAGAGCTGTAAACAGGAGCATCTTTCTTCTCATCTTTATACTCATTGAAATAATCTTCTTTTTGGATCAATCGACCACTAGATGTAAAATATTTCCTCACGGTTATCTTCAACGATTTAGATGACAATCTGCCAACATTAAATATCTGCTGCACAAGTCCTTTCCCAAAAGAAGGTTCCCCAATAATAACTGCTCTATCATAATCCTGAAGTGATCCACTCAATATCTCGGATGCTGATGCACTTGAACCATTTATTAAAACCACTAAAGGCATTTCTGTATCTATCGGAGTTAGGTAAGTAAAATATTCACTGTCTTTAGTTCCAGCTCTTCCTTTTGTTGAAACGATCAATTTATTCTTATCAATAACAGTGTTAGCCAGCTTCACAGCTGATCCCAGTAATCCACCAGGATTATATCTAAGATCAATTATCATAGCTTGTGCACCATCTGCAATCAATTTCTCCATAGCCATAGAAAAGTCATGATATGTTGTTCCCATGAACTGACTTACTTTGATATATCCAACGTTGTTTTTTAGCATACCCGAGTATGGAATATTTTTTATATTTATTTTCTCTCTAGTCAATTCAAATTTTAATAATTTGCTCTTTCCTAACCTTTCGATCTTCATTGTAACTTTAGATGCATCATCGCCTCTAAGATATTTTGAAGCATCTTTCGTAGTCATACCTTCGGTAGATGTTTTACCAATGAACATAATTCTATCACCGGCTCTCAAACCCACACGGGATGCAGGAGTGTCATCCATCGGGGAAACTACAGTAAGTCTTTTATCTGCACCGCTAGTACCGATATAAATCCCTATACCGCTGTAATTGCCTGAATTAAGCTCATCATAATGCGAAGCCTGATCTTCGTCTAAAAGCACTGTGTATGGATCCAGAGTCTTCAACATTGAATTAATACTGTTTGTCATTAACTCTTCAACATCCATTGTATCAACATATTGTTCGTTCAAAGTTCTCATAACGTCAAAAAACAGCTTGATATTTTCAGACATTTCTGCATAATAATCAGTTTTTTCTGTTGCAAATAGAAGATTTGCTAGTATAAATATTGATAAAATTAATCTTTTCATATTTTAATTCTTTTTTCCATTTTGCCTTTTAAACTTTCAAATACTTCATTAGGTTCAAGAGAACCATCAATTTTAATCATCCTATTAGGATTTTTTTGCTGAATTAACTGAAAACCTTCATGTACTTTTTCAAAGAATTCAAATTTAGCAGTTTCCATTCTATTTATCTCTTCACCTCTGGTAGTAACTCTATTTAAAGAAACCTTAGGATCAAGAGAGATAAAAAAAGTCAAATCAGGAATATATTTACCATTGAGAGTTACAAAATTGTTCAAATTTTCTATTACCTCGATGTCTAACCCTCTACCATATCCTTGATAAGCTGTTGTCGAGTCTATAAATCTGTCTAAAAGAACAATGTGATTACTCTCCAATAGTGGAATTATCTCTTCTTTTATCAATTGCGCTCTACTCGAAAGATATAGTAACAATTCAGTTTCAAATACCATATTAAGATTCTTTTTATCTAAGAGGATATCCCGTATCTTTTCACTGATACTATTACCACCCGGCTCTCTGAGAACTTTAACTTTTTTCCCTAAAGATTCTAAATATTTCTTTAATTTTATTATTTGTGTAGATTTACCGCAACCATCTAAACCTTCGAACGAAATTATCATATATTAACTCATAACTCTTAATTTATTGTTTGATCACCGGAATCTATTTATTAATCACCGGCATAAGCACTGTAACCATATCAGGAACAAGAATGGTATTTCGAATACCACGCTGTTTTAAAATTTCTTGAAAATCTTCACCCTCTTCTCTGTCTCTAAGATTACCTATCCTAATTTTATAAAAAGGTTGTTCAAAGATTAATTTCACTTCATCTTCACCGAACATTTCTATGTACATACTTTCCATATTTTTAGAATCTAGCATTTCTTCTGATTTATAAACTTGGATTCTATACCCATTTACATCTTGTAGGGAGCTATCTGATCGTACCTCTTGTTTAACAGCCCTTTTTGTTTTAAAAAGTTCAGGAAGATCTGATTTTTCTTTCAGAGTAATTATTTTATCTCCATCAATTTGCTGCTTGCTGTACTTTGCAGGAATAAAGTCATTTGAAAATTCAGAACGAACAACTTTCTGCCCTGCTAAAGACAATGCTAGTACCAGAAGAAAAAAAACAATAAATTGTTTACTAATATTCATATCTTTGCATCTCATTAATTTAAATTGTAATCATCCACAGTATCGAACATACTTTGGAAAGACTTTAGTTTTAAGTCATATTTGGGATTATTACGATATTTCTCCGACATTTCTTGATAATATTCTATCTCATTTAATAGTCTTTGTTTTATGAATGAAGATCTTGCCAAAAGGAATTCCACTTTAAAATCATTATTATCTGGAACCTTTTCCAATAATCTTGCATATTTTTCCATAGTTTTAATATTTTTATTTGCAGCAGAAAAGATCTCTTTCAATGGAATTCTTTTTTCTACAGTATCAACGTGTTGCGATTCCTCTTCGATTACTTCTACAGATTCAAATACTTCAGAAATATCATCAGAAGTTGGTATATCTATACTTGATTTAATTTTAAAATCATCTAATTCTTTCTCAAACTCTTCAAGTACTTTATCCTCATGATCAATATCAGACTCAGTTTTAAGCCCAATATCATCAGTTCCATCAAGTTCTATCGTCCCAATATCATTGGACCTGTCATGTTCTATAATTACAGTCTGTTTGAATTCATTTTCTACTTTTAATTCAACTTCTTTATTGAAGCTTGAATTTTCCTGTGCTAACTTTTGGTCAAGGTCAAGATCGATATCCTTCGTACTTTCATTTAATTCTATCCCCTCTTTTCCTTTTTCTGCTTTTTCTTTATCCATTTTTTCTTTTTCTTCTAAGGCTATCCTTGAAAGTTCTTCAAGATCGTAAGTAGATTTGTATGTATTGGAACCTTCAATTGCCTGGTTGACAATATCTTTGTCTAAAAGTTGAGACATTCTTTCTGAAAAATAACTACTTCCAGCAACTTTATCATCTGAATACATCCCGGAATACATTAAAATGAAATTTTTCGCATCCTGATCAAAAGAATCATACCTAAGAGCATCAGTCAAATATTCGAATTGAGCCTTTTTATTTTTTCTTAGACTTTCAATATTCGCTAAATATTTAAGGGCTTTCACCGATTTTTTATTTATATCAATAACTTTCTTAAACATATCTTCAGCTTTTAAATACTCTTTTCTGCTGTAAAATATTTCTCCTAATACTAATCTTCCGGAGGTATACTCAGGATATTTATCATTGTTTTGTTCTAGAATATCTTGAGCTTGTTGATCATATCCGTTTTTAAAAAGATAGTCTGCTAAAAATGCATAATATTTACTATTCTCTTTATAAGATTTTTTCAATTTCTTTAATATTTTTTTTTGTCCTGTACTCATATGTATCCTTCTTCATTTGGACATGATATTCTTACTTTAAATATCATCTGCCAATTTAACTAATCCATGCTTGTTTATTATAAATATATACCCACCTTTTTCAACAATGATCTTTTCTTTCTTAAACTTACTCATAACTCTTATCGCTGTTTCAATTGTTGTACCGGTTAAATTCGCTATTTCCTGCCTTGAAAGTTTAACTCCTAACTTCAATCCTGCTTCTAATTGTTCACCTGTATTATTTGCAAATTTAATCAGATGTCTGGCTATTCTTCTTTCTACTTTCTCAAAAGCCATATTCTTAAGACTTGAATATGCTTCTCTTAAGTGCTTGTCGATAGTCGCATTGTAGTTTGAATTTATTTCATGATATTTATCTAATAAAGCTAAAAAATCATTTGCTCTGATTTTCATAAGTACAGAGTCTTCCAGCGCTTGAGCACTATATATACATTCTGGAATCCTATCAAAAAGAACATTATTATCAGATAACAAGTCGTTAGTAGATACTATCTTCAAGATAAAATCTCTTCCTGAAGAAGAATGTGCTAATAATTTCACTCTTCCTGCACATACAAAGTATACCCAATGGCAAGATACTCCTTCCTCAAAAATAAAATTTCCTTTTTTCTGCTCTTCAAACGAACAAATATCCAAAACATACTCAAGATCTTTATCTTTAACATCTTTAAACATTCTGCTCTTTTTTAAGTATTCAATTTTATCTTTCATTTTGCACGTCTTATTTTATTTTAACTATTACCTACTATTTCCTACTTTTACCGATTTCAATTTCCTGACTTTTAATTTCTGTGATATTATTGATTATTCTATTTTGCTCATCAATGTCGGAAGTAAACTTGAGCTCATCATACAATTTTTTAATCTCCCTTTTGAAAAATCTAAATTTGATTTTCTTGAAACTATCGTTGAATGCTTGCTCTATCTTGATCTCAAGACCTGTCTCATCACCTTCCTTTATGTCCGCAAGAAACACTCCTTCCTGGCTTGCAGTATAATCTATAAAAAAATCCTTAAATTTATCATCAAAGTCAACCAAAATATTATTTAAATTTATTGACTCTCCTTCTTCGTAAAGCTCATAGAACTTCATGTATAGTTGTGTTGCTTCGTGATTTAAGAAATAAGACTCATCAATAGTTCTTAAATATTCCGAACATACTTTTTTACTACTAAGCATCAAATATAAAATATTAAATTCAAAAATATCTTTATTATCACAAGTATATTTCTTCGTTGGCTCGATACTTTGAATTTTATTTCTTCTTGGTTTATTACCTTTTTTCAGTGCATTATGAATTAAATACGCTTCAACATTTAATTTATCTGCAGCTTCATTTACATACTGCTCTAAAATCAATTCATCATTTATTACTTTCAATGACTCAACGATTGACCTTGAAGCAGCTATTTTAGCATCGACTTTATCAACACTGCCTAATACTTTCAATTTAAAATCTATTAAATTTAAAGAGTTATCCATCAATTCCTGCAATGCATCATTTCCAAATTTTTCAGTAAAAGTGTCAGGATCTTCCCCTTGAGGAAGCATTGTTATAGTATTATCAAGTCCTTTTGATAAAAGCATTTCAGAAGCTTTTATCGAAGCTTTCTGGCCAGCAGCATCACCGTCGAAAAGAATATTTATCTTATCAGCATTTCTTTTCATAATTTGAGCATGATCCTCAGTAAATGCAGTACCGCATAAAGCCACAGTATTTGTAAAACCATTTTTAAACATTGATACCATATCCATATTACCTTCAACTAGGATCATAGAATGAGTTTTTCTAACCGTATCTTTAGACTGGTAAAAACCAAATAATACCTTACTTTTTTTATAGATAATCGATTCTGGAGAGTTAACATATTTTGGCTGGATCTCATTGTCTAAAGTTCTTGCACTGAACGCAATGATATTGCCTAATATATCGAATACAGGAAACATCAATCTATTCCTGAATTGATCATAAACATTCCCTTTTTCATTTTGTTTCCTTAATCCAATTTCGATCAATAATTTATCATCAATATCTTTATATTTATTACTTTCTTTCAATGAATTCCATTTATCCGGAGCATAACCTATTTGAAATATTTTACAATCTTCTTCTGTTAATCCTCTTTCTTTAACATACTTTGAAAATGGAGAATTTAAATTTTTGATCTCATTAAGTAAATTCTGATGATAAAACTCTGTAGCCATTTTCATTGCACTACGCATGGTTTCTTTTTTATCATCGTCGGTCTTATTATGATTATTTTGGTAACTGAATGTTTCTTTAATTTCAATTCCGTAACGACCTGCTAATAATCTTATTGCATCAGGATAATTTATATTTTCGTAGAGCATAATAAATTTAATAGCATCACCAGCTACGCCGCAGCCAAAACATTTAAATATTTGTTTTGCATGTGAAACCATAAATGAAGCTGTTTTCTCATCATGAAAAGGACATGCAGCTTTGTGATTAGCACCGGATCTTCGAAGATCAATCCTTTCACCGATAACATCGACGATATCCGCTGCGTTAACAACGCTCTCTATTTGCTCTTTAGCTATCAATTATATCCCTGCATTGCAAGGGGTTGAAACCCCTTGTTCTATTTGTCATCCTCGTGCTTGACACGGGGATCCATTTTACTCCACAGGTTGAAACCTGTGGTTATTGTAGTTATATCCCACTGGGATAGTTTTCACGAACTAATCACTAACCCTTAATCCTTCTAATACTTTTGTATTTCATCGTTCTGGATAACCAGTTCTACACCGGCTTCTTTGAACATCTCTTCTGATTCTTGTCCTCGTTGATATTTTCTTTCTACAACAACTCTTGTAATTCCACTATTGATTATTAACATCGCACAGGTTCTACAAGGAGTCATTCTGCAATATAATGTTGCTTTGTCAATAGAAACTCCGAGTTTTGCTGCCTGACATATTGCGTTCTGCTCTGCATGAACAGTTCTAACACAATGCTCAGAAATACTTTCATC
>JAQIDB010000150.1 GCA_027858225.1 Candidatus Delongbacteria bacterium | reverse complement strand
ATCTACTCAACGAGTGCGATAGAATCATGGATAAGATTAACGGCAACATACCCATAACATTGGAAAAATGACTTGACCCGAGTGATGTTTTATCTTGTGAGCTTTTTTCCATGACCGTTAAGTGACATTCTAAAATCTTTTATGGTAGGCTTTTTGAAATAATTAAAAAAAATATTTCTTTGGTAAAGTAGTATAAATATTACTATATTTTAGAAAAGAAAGTTGGATGATTAATTAAGCGGAGAAACCTTACCCATTATGACTATCAAAGAAAAAATCATTGAATTAGCAAACTCTTACTCTGAAAACTTAAAGGTAAAAATAGATAATCGAGTTGCTGAAATGAAAGAAGACAATAATTACCATTATTTGATTTATAGGGTTCTTGGAGTAACTACAAATGAAGGAAGACTTATTGATGTTTATCAAAATAAAGGTCGTTTTCTTTATAAATATGCAGGATCTTTTTTAGAAGAAGCTACAATACTTTGTTTCGAAAATAAATTTAAACAGGCACAAAGAAAAATTAAAATACCAAATAAACTTGGATTAAGACCAAAAACTTTTGAAATTGATTGTTTAGTAGATAATAATGCCTATGAAATAAAGTGGAGAGATGCAACAACTGACGGAGACCATATTACAAAAGAACATACTAGGGTTAAAAACATAAAAAATGCTGGATTTAAACCGATTCGTATCATGTATTATTATCCAAATAGAACTCAAGCAATCAGGATTCAAGAAACGCTTAAAACCGTTGATGCGGGCTTAAAAGGCGAAGAGTATTTTGGAGATGATGCTTGGAATTTTATTAAAAATGAAACTGGTGTGAATTTACTTAAGATTTTAGAAAATATCGCTAAAGAGAAAACTAAAAAATAACTTTTACAAAGAATGAAATTATGCTGAAACATGGAGATTGTATAACCGAATTAAATAAAATAGAACAAAACTCTATTGATTTGATTTATCTAGATCCTCCCTTTTTTACCCAAAAAAAACAAACGCTTAAAAATAAAGATAATTCTAAAGAGTACTCATTTGAAGATACTTGGGATAGCATACATATTTATAAAAATTATATTCAGAAAAGACTTAACGAATGTAAAAGAGTTTTGAAGAATACAGGAAGTATCTTTTTACACTGTGATAGATCAGCTTCTCACCATTTAAGAATCGCACTTGATGAAGTTTTTGGTGATCAAAATTTTAGAAGTGAAATTATTTGGTCGTATAAAAGGTGGTCAAATGCTAAAAAAGGTCTTTTGAATGCTCATCAGGTTATCTTCTTTTATACTAAAACTAAAGATTTTAAATTCAATCAAGTCTATACAGATTACTCTCCTACGACAAATCTTGATCAAATTTTTCAGAAGAGAGTAAGAGATAAAAATGGAAAAACTGTTTATAAAACTTCTGCAGATGGGAATGTCGAACTTATAGAAGAAAAAAAAGGTGTTCCTCTTTCAGATGTTTGGGAAATTCCTTATTTAAATCCAAAAGCAAAAGAAAGAGTAGGCTATCCAACTCAAAAACCTATTTTACTATTAGAAAAAATAATAAAACTTGTTACCAACGAAGGTGATACTGTTTTAGATCCTTTTTGTGGAAGTGGCACAACACTTGTTGCTTCTAAATTGTTAAAAAGAAAATACATTGGCATTGATCAATCCGAAGAAGCTATAAAATTAGCAAGCCAAAGACTTGACAATCCTATAAAAACAGAATCCAATCTCCTGAAAAATGGGAAAGATTCATATATAAACCAAGATTTAAAAACTTTAGCAATATTGAATCGCTTGCATATAATTCCTGTACAAAGAAATAAAGGAATAGATGGTTTTTTAAAAACAGAGAAATCGTTTAAACCTATCCCAGTTAGAATACAGAAGGAAAGTGAAACTTTAGAAAATGCGATTAAGCTTTTACTCCAAGCATGTCAAAAAAATGGTTACCAAAAGAAAATTTTGATTAAAACAAATAATTTACAAATGAACCAATTATTTGATTTTGATGATAAAAGACTAGATAAGAATGTGATCGTAGTTGACAATATCGATAAATTTTGTGAAGATAAAGAAAGGTTCTTTGCTATTTAAATGTATAAGCCTACCATAAAAGAAGAAACAAAAGATTTTAGAACAACACTTAACATTGGCAAAATATCAATGGGTTACTTGGACATTTAACTCGCTCTTCCCCACTGGTTTTTGCCATGACCGTTGTAAACTTTTACAACTTTGGCAAAATGGCACTAACGTAATCATCTATCAGTCCGAATGCTTTAGCATTACCGCAATCTGAGCTAAATTTTATTAATCATACCTTAAATAACTCAGGCATCAGAGAATTTACTGGATCGAAATACTTTAGAGTAAATACTGACATATTCGGTCTTCTATAGATTGTTTTTGTAAATCACATATCAGCTTTAAACTTTCCACATTCTATATTTACTTCTATAGCGGTAAATAACTACAAGTATCTTCAACACAGCACATATACTCAGTTATTTCATCACAATTTTACTGCTAAGTCGGCAATTTATTCATGTTTTTAAATATTTTTCTTGTTTTTATTGATATACATCCATATATTTGCTGTTATGACAGTAAATAAGGAAATACATAAAATAATTTTATTTCATAGAAAACAAGCCAAACTAAGTCGTATCGAATTGGCTGAATTAGCAGATGTTGGCAAAACTGTGATTTATGACCTTGAACATGGGAAAAAAACTGTTAAGTGGTCAACAACAATGAAGGTTCTAGATGCATTAAATATAAATATCGAATTTAATAGCCCTTTAATGGAAGAATATGAGAAAAGCTCGAGTAAAGATACATAATATTGAGACTGGAATTCTAAAAGAAGAAAACAATAATCATTACATTTTTCTTTATGATTCAATATACGAAGGTCCTCCAATATCCCTTACAATGCCAGTAAGAGATAAACCATATGAATTTAAATCATTCCCTCCATTTTTTGACGGATTACTACCTGAAGGAATTCAACTCGAAGGATTATTGAAAAGACATAAAATTGATAAAAAAGATTATTTCGAACAGTTACTTGTAACCGGACAAGACTTAGTAGGAGCTGTTACATTAGAAAGGATAGATTCTTTAGATGAATAAATGTCCAATAACATATGAGATGTGCCAAGGAAAATACAGTAAGGCTGGTCTTGCAAAACTATCACCTCGTTTATCTAATTTAGCTGATTTACCCTATACTGCACAAGAACAAAGACAAGAGGCAGCTTCAAGATCCACTAAAATGTCAGTTCAAGGTATTCAACCCAAGCTAAGTGCTAAGTTATCTATCGTAAATAATGAATTTTCAATCGTTGATAGCAAAGGTACTTTTATAATTAAACCACAAAGTGACATTTTTAGAGAAGTTCCCCAAAATGAAGACTTAACAATGAAAATGGCTAAGTCTTTTGGTATTGAGGTTCCACTAACCGGATTAGTATACTCAAAAGATGGAAGTCTGAGTTATTTCATCAAGCGTTTTGACCGATATAAAAAAAATAAAAAATATCATTTAGAAGATTTTGCTCAGTTAACAAATAATACAAGAGAAACAAAATATAATTGGTCTATGGAAAAACTAATACCGGTTATTGATAATTTTTGTACTTTCCCTATGCTTGAGAAAAAAAAATTATTCAGAAGGATAATCTTTTGCTTTATTACTGGAAATGAAGATATGCATCTCAAGAATTTTAGCTTGATAACTCGAGGGAAAAAGATAGAGTTAAGCCCAGCTTATGATCTACTTAATTCTTCTATTTCAATGAAAAAAGCCATTGAAGAAATTGCTTTACCCATTAATGGTAAAAAAGGAAATATTAAGAAAAAACTTTTATTTGAATATTATGGTAAAAACAGATTGAAATTAAATGAAAAAATAATACTATCTGAAATAAATAATTTGGTCGATAAAAAAGAGAGTATCGAGGAATTAATAAATATTTCTTTTTTATCATCAGAAATGAAAGAAAAATATTCAGAATTACTTTCAGAAAGATACAAAAGATTAATTAAATAAAAACTAAAACTGCTTGACATTAAATTCTAATTATATTAGATTTTGCCTGATGAAAGAAATGAAAACAAACATATCTGTAATGAACCTAAACACGAACATATCAACATTAAACCTAAACACAAATTTAACTACTTTAAATTTATGGTGGTGGACAAACTAGTCCACTGTCTATAGTATTATAAAATATAAAGCCGTAGATGGTACAAACTATCTGCGGCTTTTTTAATTGTTAAAAGTCGCCTAAGAGCGACTTTTTTTTATGATAAAAAATAAAAGGAGAAAGAAAAATGGAAACAATGACAGCAGAAAGAACAGAAGTAGGAGAACTACCGGGACAATTACCACCGGGACAATTGCCAGATGAAAAAGGTTACTTTGGTGAATATGGTGGTGCTTATCTTCCACCTCCATTAGTAGAGGAAATGAATAAGATCACTGAATCATACCATCAGATCAAAGATTCGGTAGAGTTCAAAGAAGAACTTAAGAGACTAAACAGAGATTACACAGGAAGACCATCACCAGTTTACCATGCTAAAAGTTTGTCAGCAAAAGTTGGTGGAGCTCAGATATACTTTAAAAGAGAAGATTTAAATCATACCGGAGCTCATAAGATCAATCATTGTCTTGGAGAAGCATTACTTGCAAAACATATGGGGAAAAAGAAAGTTATTGCCGAGACTGGAGCTGGACAACATGGAGTAGCATTAACAACAGCTGCAGCTTTACTTGACATGGAATGTGAAATTCATATGGGTGAAGTAGATATTGCAAAAGAACATCCTAATGTTATCAGAATGAAGATACTTGGAGCAAAAGTTGTACCTGTTACTTTCGGTTTAAGAACATTGAAAGAAGCAGTAGATTCCGCTTTTATGGCATACATGCAAGATCCTGTCACACAGTTCTATGCAATTGGTTCTGTCGTTGGTCCTCATCCCTTCCCTATGATGGTCAGAGATTTTCAACAGATAGTAGGAGAGGAAGCCAAAGATCAATTTCTTGCAAAGACTGGTAAATTACCTGATCACCTTGTAGCATGTGTTGGTGGTGGTTCTAATGCTATAGGTCTTTTCACTGCTTTCTTAGAAGATAAAGAAGTACAAATTCATGGTGTAGAACCTGCAGGAAAAGGATTCAAAGATGGTGAACATGCCGCAACTCTGAAACTTGGAAAACCAGGTATAATACATGGATTTAAGTGTTATTTACTTCAAGATGAAAAAGGCGAACCTTCACCTGTTCATTCAATAGCCAGTGGATTAGATTATCCAGGAGTTGGTCCTCAGCATTCATATCTGAAAGACATCAAACGAGTTAAATATGAAACTATCAATGATGTTGAAGCAATTGAAGCTTTTAGTATCATGTCTAAAACAGAAGGAATAATACCTGCTTTAGAAACTTCGCATGCAATTGCCTATGCAATCAAGTTAGCATCTAAACTTGGTCCAAAAGAAACTATCTTGGTAAACTTATCAGGTAGAGGTGATAAGGATATTGATTTTATTGCTGAAAATTATGGAGATGTGATAGGTATCGACTGAAATTCTATAAAACAGTAAAAAGACCGACAATGAAAATTTCGGTCTTTTTTATTTTAAAAATATTTATTAGCGAATATCTTTGATATACATGACTAATCCGTTACTTCTCATTTCGATATCAAACAACTCACTCGCTTTGATCAAATCACCAAGCTTCTTATAACCATAATTTATTGACGAAAATGAACTATTGTTATTTGAGATGTAATTACCCACTCTGCTCATCTGCGCCCAGCCATCATCTTCTGCTGTCTGTTCAGCTGCAGTTCGAAGCAAGCGAACCAGTGCGGTATCTGCTCTTAAAGCCTTTTTCTCATTTTTAATTATTGGCTTTGTGCTTCCTTTTATCTCTTCTTTCTCATCTGAAACCAAGTTTTCGGTAAATATAAAGGGGGAACATGCATCCACAAATGGTTTAGGCGTTTTCTTCTCGCCAAATCCATAAACTGGCATTCCACTTTCGAGAATTCTTAAAACAAGAGGTGTAAAATCACTATCACTGGTCATCAATGCAAATGCATCAATATTTTTGCTATAAAGTAAATCCATTGCATCAATGATCATTGCTGAATCAGTAGCATTTTTCCCTTTTGTATATGCAAACTGTTGCATAGGTCTGATTGCGTGAGGGTGTAATTTATCTGCCCAGCCAGATAATAAAGGATTATTCCAGTCACCATGTGCATGTCGAACATTTACCATGCCGTATTTAGCGAGTTCTTCTAGAACGCCTTCTATTGAGTTGTGACTGACATTATCACAATCAATGAGAAGCGCTATTCTTTTTCCATTTGGCACAAAACTCTCCTATATTTATAACATTTTTTTTTATAACTTCATAGTTAATCAAACTAGTATATTTCATATTCTAAGTCAAGATAATTTAATCTAAAGAAATTGTAACAAGGCATCTTTCGATCTTTTTTATTTCTAAATATTATTCTTTTGTAAATTCCTTCTATGTTTCTTATATTATTTCCTTAAAACTAGAAGGAATATGGATCATATAAAATTTCAAATACTCGAAGCAGGCATACTCATACTTGCAGCTTATCTCGGTGGCTATCTTGCCCGTAAGGTCAAAGTAGGTGAAGTTGTCGGTCAGATCCTTGGTGGAGTAATAGTTGGACCTCATTTCCTTCATATAATATATAGGTTCCTTTTAAAGTTTGATGGTTTAGATGAAGTTTTTCTGTTCAAACCTATTTTTCATTTCTTTGAGAATTCTTATCATGAATATGCGAAGGTCATGGAGGATTTCCATTTCTTTATATTCCTATTCCTTGGAATAATAGCTTTCTCAATTGGCGAAGAATTACATCGCGACAGAGTTCGTAAAGTAGGTATAAAAGCAACTATCATCTGTCTTATTCAGGCATTTGCAACTTTTGCACTTATCTTCTCAGGGTTTTACTTCGTATTTGGTTTTGAACTAATACATGCTTTATTAATCGGATCTATTGGTATCGCTACTGCTCCTGCATTAACTTTTATTCTTATGAACAAGCTCAAAATAGAAGGAAAATTAAAGAATCTACTGGCAAACATTGTTGTGCTTGATGATATAATCGAAGTAATCTTTTTCTCAATCTTTCTTGGTATTGCTGTTCTATTGCAAAGTGGTAAAGAAGTAACTGTTACATCGATATCCATTCATGTAGTATCTGAACTATTTTTCTCTATATTGATCGGTTTTGTTATATTTTTTATTCTGAAAAAAATTGTGAAGAAAAAACTTCCAGAACCAGAAGAGAAAGAATTCATTGAAAATGACAGATCGTTTTTATCATCTGTCTTAATGGAACATCCTACTCCTTCAGTCGAGATACTGCTTATAATACTTGGCGTTATAGCATTAGGTATTGCTGTTGCGATGCATTTCAATTTACCATTCCTTATTACAGCAGTTGTTGCAGGATTCTTGATCTCAAATTTCCATTCTCATGCACTTTTTGATTCTCTTAAGATCGAAAATGTAATGCCTATCTTCAATCTGCTTTTCTTTGCTATAATCGGATCAAATGTGAATGTCGAGAGTTTCTCAGGTGAGACACTTATCTTTGTTGGTGGATATCTTGTTCTGAGAACTGTGGGAAAGCTGGCTGGAAGTTGGTACGGATGTAAAGTTACGGATCAGGGTCCAAAAATAACTGCATGTTTACCTAAGCTTATGCTTCCACAGGCAGGTATGGCAGCTGTGGAAACTATTCTTGTTGTAACAGTACTAAAAGATTCAGGTGGTCAGAGAATTTTTGATACTATTATTCCAGCTTTGGTTATTTTCGAACTTGGTGGAGCATGGTTATCTGAGAGAACTTTGATCAAATGGAAGAACTGGATTATTGGTGAAAACAAGATAATGAAAGAGAAAACTTTTGATTCCATTGAAGATACCGGACCTGAAGAATTTGATACATCTTTGGCCAATTTAATTGGTGATAGAGTATTTGAGATTAATGCAGAGTCAAAAGAAGCAGCTATCAATATCTTGTCGTCTAAATTTGTAGAAAGCGGAATCATTTACGATAAAGAAATAATTGTCAATTCTATTTTAGAAAGAGAGAAGCTTGGGAGTACAGGTATTGGAGATGGTGTTGCATTTCCTCACTGTCGTACGGGAGTTGTTGAATCAGTTAAGATTGTCTGTGGATTGATGGAATATCCAGTAGAATGGAATTCCCCTGATGCTAAAGAAGTTGATATTATATTTATGATCATTACTCCGGAACGGTATCCTACGCAGCACTTAAAAGCTCTTAAATCAATTACTTTAGCTATGCAAAATGAAAGCTTCAAAGAAGATCTTAAGACTGCTCTGAAAGGGAATTCTGTTATTGAGTTCTTTAACTCTATTTAGAATTCTTCGGATCAGTTGAAATAAGACGAAGTTTAATTAATTCACTTAAAAGCCAATTAGGTATGTATTTTCGATATAAGGAAAATGTACTAATCAAGTGCATAAAAGCATCTAAGGGAGCTGCTGCATCCTCTGCAGCATATTTAATTTGCCCTTTTCTCATTGGTAATTGAGACCAATTACTCGTGGATGCGTTACTACTCTTCTGTAAATTCAACTGTAAAACATTTGCTATAAATTGTTTAGCGCCAAGTTGGTGCTTCTTACCTAGTTTCTTAAACCATTTATCAACATCTACTGTACATCCAAGGTTTATTGAGTGCTTCATTTTTAATCTATTAAAATCATCAGATAAACCCATTCCAACTTTAATAATTGTTTTGGATTCTAATACTTTTTTTAAACAATCAAATGAACCAATGTTTTTGCTATGAAAAAGATAGCAAGTCTTAATCGTTGAAATCTGAACTAAACTAATTGGGTAACTCTCCCCTCTTGTAAAAGCCGGTCTTGTTTCGGTATCGAATCCAAGTATTTTTTCTGAATTAAGTCCTTCTAAAATAGATTTTAGTGAATTTTTGTCTACAATTACGACTTCTTTCGTTCCTAAACAATATGGTGGAAGGTCTTTTATTTCGTTTTTAGGTATTGGTGTAATCAATTTTTCTAAAACTGATTTCCAATCCTTCTTACTCATACCTGTTTTATTCACTTGAGATTTCATAGGTAACTAAATTAGTGGATTTCATATTCTAAGTCAAGATAATTTGATATAAAGAAATGGTAACAAGATATCTTTCAGTCTTTTTTTGGTGTTGTTGATCTTATTTGTGATACTTTTATTCAACCTACTTCGCAAATTCTAATGGTGTCGATTGAAAAACCGTGGATTGCCATTAATGAATGCTCGAATCCACCGTGTAAGAAATGATTCGTTTTTGGCAGTTTTAATGTAACCGTACCCAAGCACACTGATTATCAAGGCCCCTAGAGTATCAACAATTAGATCCCACATTGTGTCGGTCAACCCAGAAGGGTCACCGAGCATCTCTTTTTGCATGTTCATGCTAAAGAAACTATCCATGCTAAATTCAAATATTTCCCAGAAAGCGCCTATACCAAATGCAAACAGGAAGGCAAAAAAGGCAACGAAGCCTGGTTTCATGTGTACACCAATGTCTTCTGTTTCGTTTAATGCATACACCAATAGAAAGCCAATAATCCCAAGTAAAAATCCAGAGCTGGAGTGAAGAGCTATGTCCCACCACCAGAAACGGGTGTAGTATCCACGGATTTCACCCAGAAATAGCGCTGCAAAGACGAATACAATCGCAAGTAGTGCAAACTCGGGAGGAATAAGTACGTGGAAAAACTTTTTCAGAAAGCGGGGAAGAAGTGTTATCAGAACGATTCCAATTGTGGCCACGGCCGCAAGCCAATTTTGCCGCCAGGTCGCAACTACGATCTCAAGAACCAAAATTGCCTGAAGGATAAAGGTCAATCGGTAATGTATCAAATGGGATTGCATTCAGACTCCAATGTTTAACTCCTTTTTTCTCTAACAGTTAAAACTTTATAGTTAATTATATTAGTACTTTAAATATTTAAAGTCAAGATAAATTAATATAATAATGCTAACAACATATCTTTCCGTATCCCAAATATGATCTAAAAGAAAACTTGACTTTTCGCTTTTCTTGTTATACGTTGTATATAACAGCTAACACAACTATAGCACAGGTCAATAAACTAAAGGTAACTATTATGATAATAAAAATTGATTTAGCATCTGAAATAGCAATTTACATACAGCTAAAAAATCAGATAATAGAAGGAATCGCAACAGGTCAACTCAGACCAGATGAACAATTACCTTCAGTGCGCCAGTTAGCAAGCGATATTGGCATCAATATGCATACAGTAAATAAAGGATATGGCCAATTAAAGAGTGAAGGATATACTCTAATACATAAACGCAAAGGTGTTATAATAAATAATCTAGAGGATATGAAAGATCCTTCATATTCAGAAAAATTGGAAATAAATATAAAACCTCTTATAGCAGAATCAATATGCAAAGGATTAACAGAAAGCGATTATTTAAATCTATGTAAAGGAATATTCAAACAATTAAAGAAAGGAGAAATCAATAAATCCGAGTTAAACCCAAATCGATAATATAAAAAAAGCAATCCCAAATAACAGCAGAAGTAGCGAAAAGTAAAGTGGATTACGAGAGAAAAGCTTACCAAATGAATAGGAAAAAGGTATTCCAACAATAAACCAATTCCTAAACATGCAAAGAAGTATAATCGAGGTGGTATATGAATACCTGCAGAATCTTTTAAATCATGTTTCATAAGTAACATAATTTGACACTATTTCACTTGAATTACAATTTTTCCTTTAGCCCGTCCAGTTTGAAGATAATCATAGGCTTCTTGAGTTAGTTCGATGGGGTATTTCCGATCAATGTTGGGTTTGAGTACGCCATCACTTATTAACTGACCGAGTTGTGACAGCATTTCCCCACTGGGCCACATAAAAAACACTTCGAAACTAACTCCGTATTTCTCCGCAAGTCCTTCTGTATCTTGACCTTTAATAGAAACCAGAGATCCTCCTTTTTTTAGAACTTTAAAAGAGTTATTCAGGATTTCTCCACCCATCAAATCAAAGACTAAATCATAGTCACTTAGTTCTTCTTCAAACTTTTGTGTTTTATAATCAATCACCACATCCGCTCCAAGATTTTTTACCATCTCAGAATTTACGGCACTCGTAGTTGTCGCTACTTCTGCCCCAAGGTGTTTCGCCATTTGAATTGCAAGAGATCCTACTCCTCCAGAACCTGCATGAATGAGAACTTTCTGACCTTTTTGAAGATTTCCTTTCGTTGTCAGTGCTTGCCAGGCCGTCAATCCAGCCAAAGGAATTGAAGCCGCTTCTTCATGACTGATATTAGAAGGTTTTAGCGCTACTTCTTCTTCCTTAATCACTATGTATTCAGCAATTGATCCTGCCTGCATTTGATTTGGTCTTGAAAAAACTTCATCCCCTTTTTTAAATTTACGAACCTTGTCACCAACTTCCAAAACGACTCCCGACACATCATATCCCATGATATACGGAAAAGAAATAGGCATCATGTCTTTCATGTATCCGGCTCGAACTAGATTATCAATAGGGTTTATACTTGCTGCATAAACTTCAATCAATATACTATCGTCTATAAGTTTCGGTTGAGGAACATCAGTTATTTCAACAACTGCCCCATATTCTTTAATTATTGCAGCTTTCATTTGTTTCTCCTCACTTGATTGGTTAGCATTAAATCAGGAATTATCCCCGTGAATCAGATTAAGACTGCTTAAGCGTAGGGTAGTCTGTATAACCCTTAGACCCTGTGGTATAAAATGTATCCTCATCCCACGCAGCTGTTTCTGTCCCTGCCTTAAATCTCTCAACAAGATCGGGATTTGAGATAAAAGGTTTTCCGTAGGCTACAAGATCAGCTAGACCATCATCAATAACTTTATTTCCAGTTTCCCTGTTAAAGGCTGTATTTATCATAAGTGTTCCTTTATACATAGGCCTGTAATGTTTGGCTATGTTGGGTTCTGCACCGGGTACATTGGTCACATCTGTAAAAGGTTCTGAAAGATGCAGGTAAGCCAGATCATAATTATTGAGCCTCTTAACAATATAGTCAAAGGTAGGAATACTCTCCTCATCAAGAGTCATGCCAAAGACAACGTGAAGTGAAGGATTAAGTCTCACTCCAATACGGTTTACAGGCATATATTTCTTCACTTCGTCTATTACCTCAAAAAGAATTTTTGCCCTATTTTCTATTGAACCACCGTATTCATCCGTTCTCTCATTGGATGTTCTGCTGAAAAACTGATGAAGCAGATAACCGTTGGATGAGTGGATCTCCACACCGTCAAATCCTGCGGCCATAGCATTTTTTGCTGCTCGACCGTAATCAGCGATAGTCTCTTTTATCTCATCAATCGTCATGGCTTTGGGCGTCACAGTATCTTTGAACCCTTGATAAGTATAGGATTTAGAATTTGGATTTATTGCAGATGCCGACAGCGGAAGCTCTCCATTGTGAAAATCAGGATGGGACATGCGGCCCACATGCCAGAGCTGGATAAATATTTTCCCTTCCTTTGCATGGACAGCGGTAGTTACTTTCTTCCACCCTTCCACCTGATCATCTGTATGAATACCCGGTGTGTTAATGTATCCAACTGCCCTCTTCGATATCTGAGAACCCTCGGATATAATCAGACCTGCCGAAACTCTCTGAGCGTAATACTCAGCAATAAGACCTGTTGCCACATTGCCAGGATTATCTGCCCGGCTACGGGTCATCGGAGCCATGACCACGCGATTTTCAAGTTTCATATCTCCCATAATGTAGTCTCGTAAGAGTGCCTGCTTGGTTTTCATCTGTTTCTCCTTTATTTTAAATTCATTTAAAATATCGAAATTATTACTTTCTTAATTACTTAAAAAATCCAGATTCATTGCCACAATATTTACTTTATATATTTTTAATATATGAGAATTACGACACTGCTGTCAAGACAATTTAATGTGAAGAATGCTTTCTACAACAAACAAACTTCGATCCAACCACTCCTTTCTGTTGGAAAAAACCTATTTATTCCCGTTCTTCTCTTTTCAAGTTGTTTCATGCTCAACTTAGTTTGAATTGGCAATTTAAATAAGTTTTCAACTTTAGTATAGCTATAGCGGACAATATCAGGACAATCGCATTGGTAACATCCCTGCTGTGCCCAAAGTAAAACTAATGCTAAAGTAGAAGATAACTCTAACATATTTTGCTATACCTTAACTTATTTCGTCACTATTACTATATGATTCCTTTACTATTTCTTTAAGATATCATTCAAATCCGCATTAGGAATGTAGCTTCGGTATATCTTTTCAAATGTACCGTCTGCTTTGACCTCATCTAGTACCGACTGCCATTTATTAACCATCTCAATCGGAGTTCCCAACGAGATCGCAATGTAAAAAGTTGTGTTGCTCACAGTAAATACAGGCTCAAGGTCATTCATGCTGTATCCCGAATTTGCAACAATCTCTGGAACTGTAATATCGGTAAAGATAGAAAGCTGAACCTCTCCATTCATAAGCTGCTTAACTGATGTTTCTGGAATAGGGGAACTTACCAGGTTTGTAAACCCTTTGCTCTTCAGATTTTGCTCGGTAAACCAGCTAGTCGTCGTAGCAATTGCAGGAATCTTTTGGGCATCTTCCAAGCTGTTAATCTTGATGCCTGAGCCCTTCTTTGCATAAAAGGTTGCGCTGTTTTTACCGACAGGACCCACCCACTGAAAGAGGTTTTCCCTCTCCGGCGTGCGTTCAATACTGAAAAGAACCACATTTGGATTGTATTGAGTCAAGTTGTAGGCATTTTTCCAGGTGATCAAACGTATGTTGTTAGGAATATCCTGGCGAACAATAATTTCCTGTACGATATCTGTAACGAATCCAGATGCTTTTCCATCCTTCATGAAGGTGATAGGAGGATATTCTTCGGTCATCAGTTGGAGTATTTCTGGAGCGTTCTCGGCAGGAAGCCATTGTTTGTAAATTTTACGGAATGTCCCGTCGCGCTTCATCTCATCCAGTTTCTTCTGCCACAGTGCAATAATGTCAGGTGACGTTCCCTTAGAAAAGGCTACATAAAGAAGATCCGTGGACATCGTTAAGACGTTCTCCACATCATCCATAGTTGCGCCAACTTTTTCTAGAAGAGCCGGCATAGTCGTATTACTGCTGCTAAACAATTGAACTTCTCCGTTCAGCAGTTTTTTAACGGCAATCTCCTCAGTCGCACAGCTTTCAAGATTGGCGAATCCCTCTTTCTTCATCACCTGTTCTGTATAATACTCCGTGACTGTTGCAATTTTCTCAACTTCTTTTGCCTGTTCTATAGCATTTATTTTAATTTCAGATCCCTTCATTGCATAAAGATTGGCATCCTGAGAAACAATAGGTCCCACCCACTGAAGAAGATCCTTCCGTTCCGGTGTCATAGCCATGGAGAAAAGAACAACATTCGGTTTCGTTAAAACTGCTTTGTAACCTTCTTCCCATGTTTTCATTTGAATCTTATTATCCGTCCCGATCCTATTCAAGAGTTCTTTTACCACTTCTGTAGACAGACCAGTTATTTTACCGTTTTCCATAAAGCTTAACGGAGCATACTCTTCAGTTAAAATCATCAGATTCGCAGTATCATTCACGTTTTTCTGAACCTTCTTCGCGCATCCAGCAAAAATGAATAGAATACATATCAAACTACAAATAAACTTGATCTTTAGCATAATTTTTCTCCTGTTATAATTATATTGTTTAAAATCTAACAACTGTAACACCGCCACTTTGGATTGTTGCTATTTTTGCGACTTCGTAGCTAACTAACTTAGTGGATTTCAAATTCTAAGTCAAGATAAATAAATATATAGAATGGTAACAAGATAGCTTTCGGTCTTTTTTCATTTCTGCAGATTATTCTTTTGTAAATACCCGCTTTGTAAATTCATTCCTATATCATATATTACATTTAATTATAAATTAACCAGAGAACACAATGTACAAACACATTTTTGGACCCGTGCCATCAAGAAGACTTGGAATGTCACTAGGAATAGACCTTGTACCACATAAAGTATGCTCATTAAACTGTATTTACTGCGAATGCGGTAAAACTACAGACCTTACACTGGATAGAAAGGAATACATCCCTTACGATGAAGTAATCACTGAATTAACAGACTATATGAAAAATAATTCAGCACCTGATTATATAACTTTCTCAGGATCAGGTGAACCGACTCTGAATTCCCGTATCGGAGATATAATTTCATTCATAAAAGAGAATTATTCAGATATAAAAGTTGCTGTGCTAACGAATGGAACTTTATTCCCTGATAAAAAAGTAAGAGTTGAACTCCTGAAAGCCGACCTTGTTCTCCCCTCTTTTGATGCTGCTTCAGAACTTGCATTCAAAAGAATCAATCGGGGAAATAGTTCTATAGATTTAGAAAAATACTTGAACTCTCTGATAGAATTTCGAAATGAATTCAAAGGAAAGATATGGCTTGAAATACTTATAATTCCTGGGTACAACGATAGCAAAGAAGATATAAAACTACTGAAAGATGCCATTGTGAAAATCAATCCTGACTCTGTTCAGTTAAATACTTTAGACAGACCAGGAGCTATTGATGGTATCAGAGCAGCAACTCATGAAGAATTACAGAAGATCGTTGATACTTGGAAGCTTGATAATGTTGAGATCATTGCAAAGGTGCAAAAACGAAAAGATGCAAAATCATTCAGCACAGATATAGAGTCAACTATCCTGCAGACGATCTCAAGACGACCTTGTACATTGGATGACATGGTAGATATTCTTGGATTACATGCAAACGAGATCAACAAATACCTTGATACTCTAGAAGCAGATGAAAAAATTTCGCATACACGACAGGAACGCGGGATTTTTTATCAATTAAGGAAATAAAATGAAACCTGCACAAGAAAATTTTGACGGATACGGATGGGAATACAAAAGCAAAATGAATTTCTTTGGAATTCCGTTACTTCATATATCCTTTAAGTATTCTAAGAAAAAAAGGCCTGTTGTTGCAAAGGGAATAATAGCTATCGGTCAATTTGGAATTGGCATCGTGAATATTTCTCAAATTGGAATTGGATTTTTCAGCCTTGGGCAGATCACTATAGCCTATTATGCTTTATCACAAATAGCTTTTGCTTATAATCTTATAGCTCAAGTTGGCGTTTTCATCGAATCAGGTGTAGGACAAGCCGTCTGGAAACTATCAGAACTCCTTAGATAACCCCCATGTACGGGTTCAATATCTTGAACCCTATTTAAAACTCATCAGCACAACAGCCGCAATGATCATAAAAATAGCTACTAGATCCTTTCTTTTAACCTTCTCTTTAAAAATAAATATTCCACCAATACTTATAAGCAGAATAGAGCCAGAGCTGTAGATTGGGAATGCTACTGTGGCTTTATAATATTCAAAAGACATGATCAAAAAATATGAAGCAAACATATTTGGTATACCTACAAGAAAACCAGTCAGAATATCATTTTTAGTAATCTTAACGCCTTTCCTGAGATCCTTAACTGTAAAAAATAAACTAATCCAGAATGCTGAGAAAAACACTGTAAATAAGTAAAATGATTTATGCTCAAGCAGAGAATATTTCTCAAAAATCTTATTTGAAAATTCTGCAAAACCTGCAATAAAGAATAATAAAATAATGATATAATTAAAACCTTTCATCTGCTTTATATCTTTAAACGATATATTTATTAGAATTATAGCTGAGATAGCTATAATAATTCCTAAAGTTTGAATTGAATTTGGGATCTCCTTCCAGAGAAATAATGAAAGCAACATCGGAATTAGAATACCTATCTTTCCCACTGCACCAGTTATCCCTACCCCATTTATTCTAATACTCTTTTGAATAAAGATAAATCCAAGAAAATACAAGATACCACCAACAAGACCTATTATAATTGCCCAAGTAAAACTGCCGGGTGCTGATAATTTCTCTGCTGAAACCAAATGAAATTCATTAACTAAAGAACTCAGAGAAAACGACAAATCTCCTGAACTACTCAGAGGACTCAATGCAAGACTTAAAGAAAATGCCACTATATAATTCATGGATGTAACAGCATAACGATTAAAATTCTTCGTTTCACTGAACTTTAATATCATAGCTATAGAAGCACTGCTCAATATTGCAAGAAATAGATATATCATAACAACTCCATTTAAGAGTATAAAAATATTGTAAAAATGGGGAATTATCAATAGATTTAACACTTGAATAATAATAATTTGTAATCAATGGAGAGAATTATGAAAAAATATACTTTTGATGAAGCTATGAATCTTCTCGAAAATGGAAATTTGAGATTCAGTAGTAATAAAACTATTCATCCGAATCAAAAATATTCGAGACTGGAAGAACTTGTAAAGGGTCAAAATCCTTTTGCAACAGTTTTAACTTGTTCAGATTCCAGAGTTGTTCCTGAGTTCATTTTTGACAGAGGTATAGGTGATCTGTTCGTTATCAGAAATGCGGGAAATATTGTGGAGAATACAGTACTTGGTAGTATTGAGTATGCTGTAGAGCATCTTCATACTCCAATTGTTCTTGTTTTGGGTCATTCCAGCTGTGGAGCGGTTACAGCAGCGGTAAAAGGAGGACCTTGTTGCGGTCACCTTGAATCAATAATGAAAGAACTTGAACCTATCGTAGATAAAGAAGCTTCTAAAAATACTGCGATCAAAAACTCAATTTTAAATAATGTAAATTATTGTATTGATAAGATAAAAAAATCAAAACCTGTAATAGCGAAATTAATCAAAGAGAATAAAGTAGGTACTGTCAAGAAAATTGTGTCTGAGATCATTCTAACATCATATCAAGTTTCTCTCTACTGGATGAAAAAGCTGTTACAGGATACGAATAAGTTTTCTCTTCAAAACCCATTAA
>JAQIDB010000050.1 GCA_027858225.1 Candidatus Delongbacteria bacterium | reverse complement strand
TTTTGGCTACAAATAATATAACAAACTTAGAGGCTTATTTCAATTTATTTCGTACTTATTTTACCTATATTTCAAGCATTATGACACAGTGAAAATATTTTTTCGGGGGTTTCCAGAATCATTTATAAAATATGTTATAGCTTGTTAATCATTAACTTTATATTTATTTTTACCGAATCATATAATCATACAGTAGAAATAGATGAAAACAGACAAAACCTATATTAACGTATCTTTTCCAATTCCAATAGATAAGGAATTTACCTACTCTATTGATACTATGATTGATGCTACAATAGATTCTACTGTCGAAAAAAAGACTCTTATCGGCTCAAGAGTAATTGCAAATTTTAACCGAAGAAAAATTATAGGAGTAATCACTTCACTTCTAGAAAAGAAACCTGATTATAGAGTAATTAAGATAGATCGCATTATTGATCCGGAACCTATGTTCAATGAAGAAATTCTATTATTCTGTAAATGGATTTCAAAATATTATTTATCATCTTATGGTCAAGTTCTTAAGCAGGCTTTGCCCACAGCATTGTATGGTACAATCGATAAATTTGCAGAAGGTAATATTAACAAAATAAAATACCTTAATTTTATAGCTCCCGTATTACCTTTGCCTGAGAAGACATTTAGCAAAAGGATTAACGAATTTATAGATTTTCTATCCAAAAATACAGCCGGAGTATCTCAAAAAGAAGTTAAGGAAATATATAATTTCTCTGACCATATAATATCCAAATCTGTTACTCTAGGATTATGTGAGAAAGTGAAAAAAGAGGATATTCGATTAAGTACAATAATGACAGAAAATATAAATGATGCTGTTGAATTTTCATTAACCGAAGAACAAAATCACTGTGTTAATGAAATTGAAAAATCTATCAATAAAAATATATTTAATACTTTTTTGATATATGGACTTACGGGCAGTGGTAAAACTGCAGTTTATATTGAAGCTATTAAAAAGGTCCGAGCTAAAAATAAAACTGCAATTGTATTAATCCCTGAAATATCCTTAACACCTCAAACTGTGAAAAATTTCAGAGAAGTATTTGGCAATGATGTTGCCATATTGCACAGCCGCCTTTCTGAAGGCGAAAAATACGATAGCTGGAGAAGCATTAAAAAAAATAAATATTCTATAGTGATTGGTCCAAGATCTGCGATATTTGCTCCATTGGAAAACTTAGGATTGATTATCGTTGATGAAGAGCATGAAAGTGCTTACAAACAATCAGATCCTTCTCCTCGATATAATGCAAGAGACATGGCTATTGTAAGAGGAAAATTGAATAACATACCTGTGATTTTAGGTTCGGCTACTCCATCTTTAGAAGCATTTCATAACGCTTCGACAGGAAAATATTCACTCCTAGAATTAACTAAAAGGATTGGAAAAGCTAAACTACCTGAAATAATTATTGTTAAAAGAAGGCAATTTTACCAAATATTTGAAGATTCTGTGATTGAATCTTTCCGTGAAGAATTAGATCAAGGAAGACAGATAATTGTACTACAGAATAGAAGGGGATTTTCTACTCATCTTGTTTGTGAATCCTGTGGCAGTGCTAGCACGTGCCCTAACTGTTCAGTTTCATTAACTTATCATTTGCACTCAAAGCAGCTCATATGTCATCATTGCGGTTACTATGAAAAAGCAAAAGATTATTGTGGTATTTGTGGCAAATCTAATATATCTTTTAAAGGTACAGGAACGGAACAAGTTGCATTTGAGTTAAGTAAGTTATTTCCTGACAACAAAATTCTAAGGATGGATCAGGACTCTACTAGAAAGAAAGAAAGTCACTTTAAAATTCTTCGAGAATTTGAGAATAATAAATCTTCAATATTAGTTGGTACTCAAATGATCGCCAAAGGACTTGATTTCCATAATGTTAGCTTAGTTTGTATTGTCAATGTTGATACAGAACTTATCTTCCCAGACTATAGATCTGATGAAAGAGCATTTCAACTTATCACACAAGTATCAGGAAGAGCAGGCAGAGGTGAGATAAAAGGTAGAGTTTTAGTACAAACTTACAGTGAATCGAACCATGTTCTTGAGTATGCAAAAAACCATGACTATATTGGTTACATAAAAAATGAACTTGAAAATAGAGAACTGGCCATATATCCACCATTCGCTAAAATGGCTAAGATAATGTTCTCTTCTAAAATTTATGATGAAATGAAACAAGCTTCTTTAGAGTTATATAAATTGTTGATCGATCAAAACAAAAAGTTAATAGTCTATAAACCTGTTGACAGAATGGTACTCAAGGTTAACAACATCTATAGGATGAATATTATTGTTAAAACGGATTTGGAATATGACAGTAATGGCAATATCCTAAGATCAGCAATCAAGAATGCATATAAAAATTTCAAAGTTCGATCAAATGTTAAGGTTTCTATTGATATTGATCCATTGGAAGTTATCTAAATAACTATAAATTATTATCCTACGGAGGATTAAATGTTTAAAAAATTGTCTCTTGCCTTAATCTCAATTTTGATGCTTACACAAATGTTGTTCAGTATTCAAAAATTGGAATTTTCCAAGAAAAGAAATTTTGGTTTCGGTGATGGTGAATATGGAAAAGTTAAATTAGAATTAAAAAATCATGATACATATAACTATCAATCTGAGATCAAAAAACCTTTTGTTATGAAAAAAGGGAACAATGGAATTATCGAATTGATCTATGATATCAGATTGATCGATGATGAAAATAAAGAGATAGATAAAGTTTATAAAACCAGTTTTACTTTTGTTAAGAAGAACATTGGTAAAAGAGAACGCATTTACATCTCCGCTAAATATATGCCAGAGATTCAAATTGTAGAAAATGACACATTGTTTTCAACATATACACAAATCGAACTTTCCCCAGACAAACACTCAGGCATGGTTTACTTAAATTCTGTTAAAAATTATTATAACAAATTCACTGCTGACTACGATAAGAACTTAATTGGAATTCTTTCTGATACCGATCTTAAATTTGGAAAAGGGATCAACACGCTTGAAATTTCATTAGCTCGTAGTGAAAATTTTGAAAAAGAAATAGTTATGTATAGACCTGTTGGAAATAGTAAGATAAATCAATTGTTCATTACTGTTAAATCATCAGGTTTTGAAGAAGCTGTTGTTGAAGAAGTAGTAGAGGACGATCTGGAATTAGATAGTTCTGATGTTTCTTTAACCGAAGATGGTAGTTATGATGCTGACGAGTTTGCAATAAGTGAAGCTGATGGACTTGTTGATGATGGAAGTAACAATTCATCAGGAATGGGTTTTATATCCATTATCATTATTGTTATAATGGCTGTTATAATACTTATTCTTATAGCTCTTCTTTTCATAGGTAAAAAAGGAGGTCTTTACGAAAAATATGAAACCTTCTACCTGGACATAGCTTCTATAATCAATGTTGAAGCCAAAGGCAATAATCTTGATAAAGTTATCGAAGAGATCATGATGATCCTTTTAGATAAATTTGAAACTCCTTACGGTAAAGAACATAAAGAACAGGATATTGAAGAAGAGGCAGTGGCAAAACCAGAACCTAAAAAAGTAAAAACTCTCAAGACTAAAAAAACTCCAATAGTTGAAAAAGCTCCGATGCTTGAAAAAATTCCAGAGCCAATGGGAGATGATCTTGATCTTGATTTTGGATCTACTGATACTACAACTAAAAAATCTCCTGTAAAAACTAAAGAAAAAACTTTAGATAAAAAATCTTTAATCTCAAGTGGATTTGATTTCGATGATCTTAATCCTGAAGGTGATGAAATTGAAATTGAAGATGATGAAAAGTAACGATTAGCTTATTATCTATAATACGGCGGCAAATTGCCGCCGTATTAATTTAAACTAAATAATGAATTGACTTATGAATATTGATCTTAGATTCCCAGGCATATTTTTGATTTTAATGATCCCAATCATTATTTATATTTCAAAATGGTACTATTCGAAATCAGATTTAAGTAACTCCCAAAAAATATTCCTGATAATTTCTAGATCTACATTATTATTATTATTATCCCTAATATTTTTCAATCCTGTGTTGAATATAAGTAACTCTAAAAATGTAAAAATAAAAAATCTCGTATTAATTGATAATTCTTTATCTATCATTCAAAATGATTCTACCGAATCCACAACTATAAAATCCCTTTTTGAGAATATTACATCACATGATGAATTTATTAATTATCAATTTGGTGATAGTTTAAGAGAATCAACTAATCTTCAAGGTTTGGATTTTAAAGATAATTTTTCAAGAATTAATGACTTGAACATTCTCAATGATTCAAATAATAAATATGAGAATATTTTTATCGTAACAGATGGAAATTTTACAGACTATAGTAACACTTCAATTTCTGCGAATACACCTATCAATTTCATTCATACTAAACAAAAATCTGAACAAGCCGATATCTTCATCAAAGATATCAACTACGAGGATGTTATAGATCCAAATATCGAAAGTAGTTATGAAATAATAATTGGAATTAATGGAATTACAGCTAACAATAATTTTGAACTTCAGATAAAAGAAGATAATAAAGTTGTGAAGAAAGTGACAGGGACTGTTCCAGAGAATGGATCACTGAAAAGAATTCCGGTTTCATTAAAAACTAATGGTAAAACATTAAAAATAACTGAATTTGTAATTTCAAAACTCGCAGATGAAAAAAACATTTACAATAATTCCAGAAAAATCTTTCAAAAAATATCAAAGGATGAAAAAAATATTCTTATTGTTTATGGGAATTTATCTTTAGATCTAAAATTCTTTTTAGATATTCTAGCTAAAAACAATATAAGCTATTTACTGCATAGTTCGAATAATAAATTAACAGGTATTGATGAAAAGAATTTTGACTTAATTGTTCTTTATTCTTATCCAAATAGAAAGAGAAATATACAGTTAGACAGCCTAGTAAAAAGATTCCCTGCAAAATTAATATTTATTACTGAAAAAACGGATCGAAAAAAACTCAACTCTCTATCAGATCTAAAATTAAGCAACTTAAAACCGATTTATCGTAAAGGATATATTGAAAATAATAAAGATAATCTTAGTAGCTACTTGTATTCATATAATGATGAATTTATCAACCTAAATAGTTTACCATCTATTGAATATGATGCAGGTTTTATTCCTGACGAGAAAAATTATTATCCTATTATTGATATTAACTCTGACAAATCTAATAATAGTAGATTACAATCTCCTATCCATGGTGCATATCAATCATTAAATTCTTCAGGTAAATCAATTTTATTTAACTTGAGATATTTCTGGAAAACATTTTCAACTTTCGAAAATAATAGTATCAATTCAGAGCTTGAGAAGTTTTTCTTAAATGTAATTGAACAGTTATCAATCGATAAGAACTCCGAGAATATAAAAATAAACTCTGAGAAATCTACCTTCACTAGTGGAGAAAAGATTAAATTTGAAGGAAAAGTATTCGATGATAACCTTAAACTTTTAAAAAATGAAGTGGTCAAACTAACTGTAATTGAAAATAATGCTGAATCTGAATTTGTTTTCTCAAATGGTAAATATTCTACCTCATTAAATATGACAGATCCAGGATTATACACTGCTAAGATAACACTTTATAAGGATAACAAAGAGTTTATGTCTATAAAGAAAGAATTCAAGATCGTTGAGAACAACTTAGAACTATCTTCTCTTGGTGCAAATATTGATCTGATACGTGATATCGCAGAAAGAACTAATGGGCAGTTAATCCCTCTCTCTGAAGCTGAAGATCACTTTGAAGGATTAAAAGGGAAGACTAAATTGATTACTGAAAAGATTAAGATAAATATAGTTAAGAATATTTACTTCTTTATTTTAATGCTGGTCTTATTCTTGGTGGAATTGGGATATAGAAAGTATAAAGATCTGCTGTAAAAACAAGAAAGTCAAAAGAGAGACGTCCATGTAGGACGTCTGTACGTGAGAATGTAAAGACGTCCTACACGGGCGTCTCTTTAAAACGAGGAATAAAGCATGGCTAAAGATAAAACTAAATTCGTCTGCACTGATTGTGGATATGATACTATAAAATGGCTCGGTAAATGTCCTTCATGCCAAGCTTGGGGAACTTTAAAAGAATTTAAGGAAAGTAAGACCAAAAATGTGTCTTCATCTTTAATTCAGGATAATAAACCTATTAAACTCAAAGATATCAAAGTAGATAAATTAGAAAGGGTCCATACTAACATTTCCGAACTTGATAGAGTTATGGGTGGGGGAATCCTTTCTGGAATGGTATCACTTATCGGTGGTGATCCCGGCATCGGTAAATCTACTCTAATGTTACAACTGGCTACGAACTTAAATGGTAATAATATATCAACTTTATATGTCTCAGGTGAGGAATCTCTTCATCAGATAAAACACAGATCTCAAAGGATCGACTCTTCAAATGATTCGTTCTATATCTTCTGTGAGAATAATCTGAAAAAAATATCTGAATGGATAGAGGTAAACAAACCTGAAGTTGTAATAATCGATTCGATACAAACGATCTATGATCCACAAACTGAATCAACTCCTGGTTCTGTCGGTCAGATAAGATCTGTCGCTGCTCACTTAGTTATGCTTGCAAAACAGCTAAATATTTCATTTTTCTTAGTTGGGCATGTAACTAAAGACGGTGCGATCGCAGGTCCAAAGATAATCGAACATATGGTTGACACTGTTCTTTACTTTGAAGGAGATAGATATCATAGGTTTAGAATTTTAAGAACGATTAAAAACAGATTTGGCTCGACTAATGAGATCGGAATGTTCGAGATGAGAAAAGAAGGTCTTATCGAAGTAACGAATCCTTCACAGTATTTTTTAAACGATGAAAGTACTCAGAACACTGGTACATCGATTACTGCATCTATGGAAGGAACTAGACCTTTCCTTATTGAAATTCAAGCACTTGTTTCTGATTCAAACTTTGGAAACCCTCAAAGAAACTGCGTTGGCTTTGACATTAAGAGATTAAGTAAGATACTTGCTGTTCTTGATAAAAAAATCGGTATGCAAATTTCTAATCAGGATGTTTTCTTAAATGTTACCGGTGGCGGAAAGCTTACTGATCCAGGAGCTGATATGTCAGTTGCTATGTCTTTAATTTCATCTTTTAGGAATATTGTAATTCCTAAGAAAAGTATTTTCTGTGGAGAAGTTGGGCTTAATGGTGAGATTAGAGCTGTCTCAGGTATTGAGCAAAGGATTAATGAGGCTGTAAAATTAGGATTTGAGAATATTTTCGTTCCAAAGTCAAATAAGAATGAGACGAAGAAGTTTGCAAAGAATGTTACTTACGTTGCTGATTTGAATGAGTTGTTGAGTTTTATAGTTTAGAGATAGTTGTCAGTGACTAGTTCGATGTTGGACTGGTTGTCATTCTCGGACTTGATCCGGGAATCCAGAGTGAATAAAAACACGTCATCCTGAATTTATTTCAGGATCTTTCTTTTAAAAGAGGGGACGACCGTTGGGCTGTCCATTTATTTTATTATCTCTATTATTTTCATTGCTTCGTTCTTCATTTTCGAAAACCCGAACAACTTCTTCCCGAGATCTTTTATAGATGCTCCAATGTGATACACTTCCTTATCATCAATTATTATGAATCTATCATGTGCTTTTTTGTATATTTTAACTTCTATGGGGAAATGCTGTTTTTCAAACTTATCTATATCAAATTTCAGGCTTTCTGTTATTGTTTTTGTGACAATCGTTACTTTTACATTCTTCGGCAACTGAGATAAATAATTCAAAATACTCTTGTCAATATAATTATCAATTATCCCTACCGATTTCTTTACTTTTGAAAACAGGTCTGAAACAAACATATGAGCGTCAAATATCTGACCTTCGAAGAAAACACCTTGCTTTGGAATATTATCTTGATTTTCTAAAGCAGAAAAGACCTTATCAATTCTGCTATCAGTTTCTATCTGCTTTAATTCAACTCTGTCAAGTCTTTGGAATATTTGAGCATTTGAATTAATAAATTTACGCATTTCTACAAAAGCACGCATGATTTTTATATTAATTTCAATCGCAATTTTATTTGTTAAAACTCCAGAAATACTTGCAACTCCCTGTTCTGTAAATACATAAGGCAAACTGCCTCCTAGTGATTGCTTTGAAGGTGTCGCAAAATGCGACACCATACAATTCTGCCAGATCTCTGTCCAACATTACCTGATATCCGCGTATAGAATAAATCTTATCCTTTAGATTCAAATCATCAAATTTTTCTATTTCATTCTTATACATATCTTCTCCTGCGTAATTTTTTATTTAAACGCAAGATACGAAGAGCACAGTGTCAAATAGTGACCTTTTGGTATTTTTCACAAAAAAAACGCCCCGAATGGAGCGTTGAAATTTTACAGGACGGACACATAGAGGTTCTCGCCTACGCAGCAATCCCTTTCACAAACACTTCTACAAATTCCTTCATCCTTGATATGATCCTGTCCCCTATTTCACGTGCTTTTAGGACACTTGGGCGTGAATCTAAGCATTTGAACACTTCGTCACGGAGTGGTTCCTGTTCGCTGTAAATATATGCGTCTATGAGTGCTTTGAACTGTTTTCGATCTAAGTTCTCTTCTTCACAGATCTTTGCTATTGCTAAAACCTTTTGTTCGTTCCAAAATTTTTCGAATTCATCAGGTATAGAATCTATATCATCTATGTAAGGCAAATTTTCGTCTATGAATTTTTCTATCAGTTCTCTTTTGCTTCTTAGGTCAATTTCTCCGGCCAGCATATCTATTATTGCTTTCTTCTGTGCATCTATATCTTTGGCTTCAGTTTGTTTTAACTTTGCGATAAGCTGTAAAATGTATGCTACATTTATTACATCTCTGTGTATAAGCTCTACTTCAAAGTCAATATCTTCAAGTATTGATGCTTTATCCTTCTGATGTTCACTTTTTACTTTATCGTAAAGATCTAAATATTTACTTTTGTAGTCTTCAAAACTTTGTTCTGTCATTGGAAGATCTGTCCAGCTGAAATCTGCGAAAGATACCAGTACATTCTTTATTCTCATCAAAGCTCTGAATGCCTGTATGAATTTCATTTCTTCAACTTCACTAGGAAAGCTGCCTACACATTCAACTGTCGGAGCGATCTGTAATAACTCTGAGAATGCTATGCTGAACTGTCTTACTATACTTGTATATGGTGGTATTATTATTTCTTCTAAAGCATCTTTGTTGGAGAATAATGTAATAGCTTCATCTGTTGCTTTCTTTAAGTTTCTGAAGCAGAGAATATTTCCCTGTGATTTTATTTCATCTAAAATTCTGTTCGTTCTTGAGAAAGCTTGTATTATCCCGTGATATCTTAGATTTTTATCTACATACATTGTATTTACTTTCTTTGCATCAAATCCTGTCAGGAACATATTTACTACGAGCAGAATATCTACACGGTCTTTTTCATTGAAACTTTCTTTTTCCCGTTCCTTTATCCTCTTGCTTATATCCTTGAAATAATTCTCGAACTTTCCGTCTTTTGTGGAGAAGTTAGTTCCATACATTGAATTATAATCAGATATGAATTCATCCAGTTTTTCTCTGGTTTGCTTTGTTTTGTATAATGCTTGAGGTTCAGCTACCATTGGATATTCATATTCATTCTCTTGAGTATCAGGAAGTAATCCTATTGCATCAGGATCATCTTCATTTACTCCGTAGGTAAATATCGTAGCAATTCTTAAGTCATGAACTCCTGCATTCTTTTTCTGCTTGAATATGTCATAATACTTTATAAGATTATCGATACTGCTTACTGCGAAGATAGCTGTAAACTTTTTGCTGTGAGTTTTCTGATCGTGATATTTTATTACATAATCGACTATCTTTTCTATTCTTTCAGGTGAATCTATTACTTCTTTTGTGTCTATATCTTCAACTTCTATGTCTATTTCAGTATTACTTTTCTGTTTGTACTTTCCTATGTATTCCATGCTGAATCTTAGCACATTTTGATCTCTGATAGCATCGGTTATTACATACTTGTGTAAACATTCTCCGAAAAGGTCTTTTGTGGTTCGTTTTCCTATTTCATTTTTATGTGCATTTTCTGCAAAGATAGGAGTTCCGGTAAATCCGAATAACTGACTGTTCGTAAAGAAATCGGTTATCCTTTTATGTGTAGCACCAAATTGACTTCTGTGGCATTCATCGAATATAAATACTATCCGTTCATTCTTTAGATGCTTTATTCGAGGTTGATGAAAATCTTTTACTGCATTGTTCAGCTTTTGGATCGTGGTCAATATCAACGGTGTATCATCTGTGAACTGTTTTATCAGCGACTTTGTATTATCTGTTACGTCGACACTGTCCTTTTTAAAGCTGTTGAACTCTTTCATTGTCTGATAGTCGAGATCTTTCCTGTCAACTACGAATACGACCTTCTTTATATCCAGCATATTCATTATTATCTGACTTGCTTTGAATGATGTAAGTGTCTTACCTGATCCGGTCGTGTGCCAAATATAGCCATTATTTAATCCCGCTGTGACCTTACGGTCTATGCCATTTCCCTTTTTCTCTTTCACCTGATCGATTATTGCTTCTACTGCATAATATTGATAAGGTCGGAGCACCATCGGGATCTTGTGAGTTTCGTTGTGTACTATATAATGTGCGATCATTTTACCGAGATGGTCAGTATTCAGGAACTCTTTAGCAAAGTCAGTCAGGTTATCTATATTTTTATTCAGCTTATCTGCCCAGTAGAATGTCTGCTTGAAGCTTTGCTTTCTGTTGTTTGCATAGTACTTTGTATTGACTCCGTTGCTTATGACAAATATTTGAACATACTGGAATATTCCGTTGTTTGTCCAGAATGAATGTCTTTGATATCTGTTTATCTGATTGAATGCTTCTTTTAATTCGAGTCCTCTTCTTTTCAGCTCGATCTGAACTAATGGAAGACCGTTTATCAGTATTGTAACATCATACCTGTTCTTGTAAGTTCCTTCCTGAGTTATCTGATTTGTAACTTGGAATAGATTTTTATTCCATTCTTCATTGTTAAAGAACCGGACATAGAAACTTTCACCGTTATCACGGTTTAAATTAAAATAATCCCTGAGAGTCTTTGCTTTCTCAAATACATTACCTTTTGATAGGTGATTTAAAATAGCAGAAAATTCTTTCTCTGAAAAAATACAGTTGTTGAACTTCTCTAACTGAGATTTTAGGTTTGAAAGAACAGAGTCTTCGTCATGAATAACAACTCGCTCATAATTCAGATCTGCAAGTTGATCAACGAGATTATTTTCTAATATTGCTTCAGGTTGTGTTGTCATAATTCACTCTTTTACTTCTAATTTATAGCTTGTCCACTGACCACTATCTTTTGCTCTCATACTTTGCGATTATTTCTTTTACCATATTATCAAAGTCAGAAGTAAGTAATTTATCTTGGCTTACTTTATATTTTTTTAATTCACTCTCTGCAAAAGTTTTAGCGATCTCTGCAGTCACTTTTCCTGAATCCTGCAATATTTCTTTTTCATTGAATTGAAGAAAGCCGTCCAATTTCATTATCCAGTCTTTCATATACATTACTTTTCGATTTTGTGCTTGAAGATCAGCATAATCCAGATACATCGTAACTATTCTGTTTAAATTTTCTAATTCATTCTCATTCAAATAATTCTTTGCAATGCTTACATCCGTTTTACGAATTACACCTTGGGGAGAGTTTTTCCAGTTTGTAAGCCCCATGTTCTTTTTCTTTCCGTCAGCTCTTGTATGGATTATTTCCGCAGCTGTTTGTTTAGTAATAGCCCAATGTAATTTATTCTGTACCTTTGCAAAAAATTCTTTGGTTGCTTCACTATCTTTGATGTAATCAGCACTGCATTGAGCATAAATATCAGTTATTTTCTGATAGAATCTTCTTTCACTTGATCGAATGTCTCTTATTCTGGCTAATTGTTCTTCAAAATAATCCTTTCCAAAAGTATATTGAGGATTTTTCAACCGTTCGTCATCCATAGTGAAACCCTTGATGATATATTCCTTTAATCTTTCGGTTGCCCATATTCTGAATTGAGTTGCAAGGTTTGAATTAACACGATAACCTACGGATATAATTGCATCTAGGTTATAAAAATTAACTTCTCTTTTTACATCTCTATTTCCCTCAGTTTGAACTATTGGGAATTTCCCAACAGTTGCTTCTTCATTCAATTCATCTGATTTATAGATGTTTTTTAAATGCTCATTAATAGTTGAGATATCTACACCGAATAATTCTGAAATTCTTTTCTGTGTTAACCATATATTTTCATCTCGAAGAAATACTTCAAACTTTACTTTCCCGTTGGGAGATGTATACAAGATGAACTCTGTAAATGAGTTGTTCTGGATTATCTGATTTTTCTTTTTCATTGGATATTCCTTGTTCGTTATTGGATATTCACCTTTTTTAACTGAGTTACAAGGTCAGGAATATCCTTTTTAACTGTGTTCCAGATATGTTCACTGTCTACATTAAAATAACCATGTATTAACCAGTTTCTCATACCGATAATACTTCCCCATGGAATTGTATTATTATTCTCTTTGAATTCATCTGATAGTTTGGAAGCAGCTTCACCTATTATCTCAATATCTCTCGTAATAGCCTGAATGGTTTTTCTATCTTCATTTAGTTCAGCCAAAGAAAAATCACCTAAGAACTCTACTGCTTCTTCACATGCATCTATCATATGTTTTAACCTTGTACTATCGTCCTGAAACATATTCTGTCCTCGCTTCTGCTACTACATTATCTCTGAACTGATCGCTCAGATCATATCTTGTTCTCAGATCCACTTGTCTGCCTATCTTAGCGGTAAGCTCATTCTGAATAGTCATAAAAGTGATCATACCAGGTGTCTGTCCTTTCGCAAAATCGACAAGAATATCAATGTCACTTTCAGGTTTTAATTCATTCCTTACAGCAGAGCCGAATAATGATAGAGATTTTATCTTATATTTTTCACAAAATAAGGCCAATTCTTTTTCAGGTATGTGATCTTTAATAGTAAACATTTTGATTTTATTTTGATCCCATAAATACTTCGGCATCTCTCTTTTGATCTCGTCAGCTCTTTCTTTCACAGCTTTTTTCAATCTTGATTCAGAATTTTTCTGATCTTCCAGGTTCATATTTACAGATGTACGACCCACGATCTCGTTTGCGATCTCATAAGCTCTCTTTTCAATCATTTTATCAAGAGACCCATCATTTGGAATAAATCCGTAAACGAATTTCATGTTCATAGCTTCAGCAAACTTCCGAAGTACATTCAATGATATTGTACCCTTGTTTTCTCTTTCTTCCATGGCTCGAACATTCTGTCTTGGTAAGGATAACCTTTGCCCTAACTGATTTAATGTCATGTTAAGTGCAGACCTGATCGCATTTATCCATCCATTACCGGGAATAGTAATATTTTCAATATTTTTCAGATTAATAATTTTATTATCTATCTGATCCAATAATATTTTATTCTTTTTCATACTAGCACCTCCATTGTCGGTACTACAATGTAACACTATCGTATTACTTTGTCAAGTCTTATGTCACACTACAACATTACTATAACATCCACTTTGTAACACTAATACATGACATCTTTTAATTCTTTCCCTTGGATATTGGACATTCCGTGTTGTGCCTGTCCCGATTTATCGGGAGATATTCATCTTTCTCCGTTTGCCTGGTGGATAATGATTCACATTTGGGAACGCATTCCTGCGTTCCCTACAGTTCATGGTGTTCTTGTGTATTATCGGGGAAATCTTTTGACTTTAATTCTCCATTCGAACTCAAACCCAGCGAATCCATGAGCCACCTCATAGCTTACAGCTTATAGCTAATAGCTATCTTTTCCCCGTTTTCAAGTATTTGTTCGCTTTGTGTTGTCATTATTTTTTATCTCCATACTTTGCTCTTTCTTCTTCGAGTAATTTTAATTGTCTATCAAAATCAGAGAGATAATTTTTGTCCTGTTCTTTCCTGAATTCTTCATATTCTTTTTTGGCTAGTTCGATAGCTACTTCATGGCTGACTTTTCCTGCATCGTTTAAAATTTCATACTCACTGAACTTTAAGAATGCATTGAGTCTCACAACCCAGTCTTTCATATACATGGGTTTATTTCTTATCGCCTGTAGTTCGGCAAAATCAAGATACATAGTTACGATTCGGTTTAAATGATCCAATTCGTCTTTTTTTAAGTAGTTTTTAGCTACGGTAACATCTTTGGGCATAACTTTCCCAGTTGGAGACTTTCGCCAGGAAGTTAATCCCATATTTGACTTCTTACTATCAGCTCTTTTTGAAATTATTTCAGCAGCAGTTTGTCCTGTTATTGCGAAATGCAACTTATTTTGAACTGTTGCAAAGAAAGTTTTAGTTACATCTGCTTTGGGTGTATAATCATATCTGGCACTGAAGCGACTGCCGTATTTGAAACGGTCACTGTCCAATGCAAAACCTTTGTGAATATATTCTTTTAATATGGTAATGGCCCATTGTCTGAACTGAGTGCCACGATCAGAGTTGACACGGTATCCAACGGCTATTATAGCCTCAAGTGAATAATAATTTGTATTATATGTTTTGCCGTCTTCGGCAGTATGTGCAAAATTTGCACATACTGAACTCTCGTCTAATTCATTACTTGTAAACATATTCTTTAAATGTTTTGTTACTACACTTCTGTCTACATCAAAAAGCTCAGCCATTTGTTTCTGAGAAAGCCAGATGTTTTCATCTTGATATAATACTTCAATATTGATCTTACCATCTGAAGTTTCGTAAACGGTGATCTGATTATCCGGTAATTTCTTGTTTTTTTTCATACTATCTCTATCTTTTCCCATATTTCCCTTTCTTCTCTCCTACAGCTACCAAATCATCATGCATGGTCTTGTAAGAATCTGTACTTTGTATCAGTACTTCTGCAGGTATACCTAATATAGAATGAAGTTTTTTTATCATATTTAAACTTAAACTTATTTTTTTATTCAATACTTCAGATACTTTACTTTTTGAACCTATAATTTCAATAAGATCTTTATTCTTTAATTCCATCTGTTCCATTCTGAATTTGATCGCCTCAATAGGGTCAGGCATTTCTAATTTGTAATGCTTATCTTCGTAATCATTAATTAAAAGAGCTAAAAGATCATAAATATCACTTTCTTCAGTACCTTCATCAGGATCAAGATCCATCAGTTTTTCAAATTCATCAAGATATTCTAAATATTGTTTCTCGTTCTTTATTATTTTGTACATCTTATTCTCCAGTAATTAGACAGTAAAATGTCTTTTTATCATATTCAGTATGTGTACCGATCCATTTTATAAATATTCTTTTCTTTTTATAATCAATTCTTGCAGCAAGTCTATAATCATTCCCTTTTATATTAAACACAACCAAATTATCATGAAGAAAAGATGCTGTAGAGTATCTGTCTTTGATGTCTTGATTAGTATTCCACTGTGCCTTTTTAGCTTCCAGATGCCAAGTTTCAAGTGATTTTTTACTTTGATTATTTTTTTTATAATAGTCAACTATTGTTTTTCTGCTATAGACTTTCATTGATACTTTTTTACTCCTGCATCTAACTATAAGCTAAGCATATATATTTACATTGTCAATAGAAAAGTTCCTTTTTTAGGAACATACTCTTTCATCATTTAATTCCGTTTTCTTCGTCATCATTGATGCAGGATCTTTCTTTTATGTTACGGGGTCGAATAATGAATTCGATGTGGGAAGGCGTAGGCAGACTGCGTAATAATATATTTCTACAATTCATTTAAGTCTGACATCTCATTATTTTC
>JAQIDB010000029.1 GCA_027858225.1 Candidatus Delongbacteria bacterium | reverse complement strand
ATTTAATGGGTTTTGAAGAGAAAACTTATTCGTATCCTGTAACAGCTTTTTCATCCAGTAGAGAGAAACTTGATATGATGTTAGAATGATCTCAGACACAATTTTCTTGACAGTACCATCATTAGGAGTTGCCATTATATAGTAACATATTTCAGGTTGAGCGATATCTACATTAGGATCCGACTTGTAAAGTTCAACGATTTCTAAAACATCAGCATCCATAGGAAATTCAATGGTAAACCATCTATCAAGACCTAATTTCTTTGCAAGGACTTTATTTTTTGCTTCAATTATATCTATTTTGATGCTACTTGCCTTAACCTGTTCGTTCTTAGAATCAAGCGATGCAATTCCTGTTTTTAAGTATTGAACATCTCGTTCCTTTACAATCAGAGCTTTAGAACTCTTTGCCTGCTCGGTTAATCTCACTCTTATCTTGCCTTGAAAAAATTTAGGCATATCCTTCAAACTTTCATCTTTGGGTGCGTAGGCAAAGATCATAGCTGATATAATTAGTACTGCTACAAATACTCTTTTCATAATTTTTCCTCTTATTCTAATTTTAATTCTCCCTATATAGTTTTACGTCCAACTGTTTTACATAAAACTGTTTTACATAAAACAACTTTTTTAATAGAATGTCAATAGATAATTTAAAAAAATAAAATAATCATTTCAACGTTACAAGAGATTAACTAGCTTAATATAAAATTATCTTTTTATTAATATTTTCCTTGACATTAGTTTTATGTCAAACTATATTTTCGTCATGACCGATCCAGAATACATAATAACATTTATGACCATGATCCGTTCAAAAGCGAACAACATGATCGTGGCTGAATTTAAAAAGAACAATATTACAGGCATTGCACCAAGTCATGCAGCAATTCTAAATTTCTTATATAAATCAAAAATAAAACTCAGAATGGTGGATATCGCTGAACAAATTCAACGTGATAAATCTACACTTACTGTATTGGTAAACAAACTTGTAAAATTAGGATATGTAAAAAGAGAAAGATCTGATGAAGATTCTAGGATCACTTACATTGTATTAACCAAAAAAGCGCTAGAGTTAAAACCTACTTTTACCCGAATAGCAAGATTGATGATCAAAACAGCTTTTAAAGATTTTGATCAGAAAGAACAAAAATTATTGATGGACAAATTAGGAAAGCTCTATAATAATTATTAATAAAAAAAAAGGAGCAATCAGCTCCTTTTTTTTCTCTACACTATATTTAATACGCTTAATAGAATTTTTCAACTTGCCTTACAGCGGCATAGGTGAAATTGTCAGAAACACTGTTCTGAAGATCTTGCGCCTTAGTTTTTTCATCTTCTGAAGAAATCTTGATAGAATCAAGTATCTCCAGTTTTATTTCTAATTCGTTAGTCTTCTGTGTTCTCTTCAATTTATTTTACTCCTTGTTTTCGTTTACAAAGGTAACTTACACAATTCCACATCATAATACTGTGAGATAAATCACAATTGGGTGATTTATTTTAAATAAATACCCAAATTGCACGGCACTAAAGTACCGTGTTCCAAGCTACCCTCCGAGCGTTTGGGACAAGGGACTTCAGTCCCTTGAAGGTAGGGAATAAGCCCTTAGTACCGATCCCCTATTATGTACTTGAGTTTAACGATAAATATAATTATATTAGATTGCTTGAATTATTTAATAAATTAGAGATACATTATGTCCAACGGTCAAATAAATATGGATTTTGGTCCAAACTACGAAGAACTTGATATTATTGGAAGATCTGAAAGGATAAATGAAGTAGTTACTATTATAAAAACTATTGCTCCAACAGATATATCCGTACTAATTGCCGGTGAAAGTGGAACAGGAAAAGAAATATTTGCAAACTTGATCCACAAGTTGAGTGATCGTAAAAATGAAAAGTTCATACCAATTAACTGCGGTGCGATACCTGAAGGATTGATAGAAAGTGAATTATTCGGACATGAGAAAGGATCTTTTACAAGTGCATCGGATAAAAGAAAAGGATATTTCGAGTCTGCAAATAATGGAACAATTTTACTTGATGAAATAAGTGAGCTACCTCTTCCAAGCCAGGTGAAACTCCTTAGAGTATTAGAGAACGGAACTTTCATGCGTGTTGGAGGATCTACAAACATTAAAGTGGATGTCAGGATAATAGCCGCATCTAACAAAGATCTTGCACGAATGGTTGACAAGGGTACTTTTAGAGAAGATTTATATTTTAGGTTGAAAGCTGTTTCATTAGAATTACCTTCACTAAGAGAAAGATTGGAAGACATACCTCAATTTGTTGAATTATTTGCCAAAAATTCTGCAGAAAAACATAAACGTTCACAATTAAATTTTGATAGAGATGCAATTTTAGAGATAGTAAATCACCCATGGAAAGGCAATATCAGAGAGCTTAAAAATTTTATTGATATGCTTACTGTTATGGAAACAGGAAAGATTATAATTGGAAGTACTGTTAGAAAATATCTCAAAGGAAAACCGAATACATCACATTTACCTGTTAAATTCGAACGCCTTGGAGAGGAAAATGAAAGAGAACTCATTTTCAGAACATTGCTCGAAATAAAGAATGATATTAACTTAATTAAAAGATATCTTTTCAGTACAGGTAAGAAAGAAATAATCTCTGATTATTCAATTGAAGAAGCACTTGAAAGACTTGATCCAAACCAGGCAATAATTACTCCGTATGAACATGGTGACAGAGAGAAAAAAGAAATTATTGATCTTCTGAAAAAATATAGAGGCAACAGAAGAAAAACTGCTGAAGAAATGAATATTTCTGAGAGAACGTTATACCGTAAGATTACTAAACACGGGATTGAATTATGAGATCCGTACTTTTAACAATATGTTTTATTATTCTGCTTCAATCCTGCGCATATTACTCATTCACAGGTAAAAGTATTCCTCCGCATGTTAAAACCGTTCAGGTTTTACTTTTTGATGATAATACGAGCAGATATGACCTTTCCCTTCCTCAGTTGATCAATGAAAAAATTTTATACTACATTGATGATTACAGATTAATGGATATTGATGATTCAAAAGATGCTGATTCGAAAGCTTTTGGTACAATTCAATCATTTACAGAATCTATCGCTTCTCAATCTGATGATGAGGTTGCCCAGCAAAGAACTTTAACTTTAAGATTATCTATAAATTTTTACGATAATATCAAAGAAGAATTTATTGTTAAAGCATACTCAGTAAGTTACTCTGAGAATTACGATGAATCAGGCGGTGGAACTTCAAGAGATGAAGCAATGGTAGAACTACTTGAAAGAATCGGAGAAAACGCAGTCATCGCACTAAGCTCTAACTGGTAGCGCTGAGACGCTCGTGTAGAGGTCTATACGTAATCCGTAAAGATGTCCAACCTGGGCGTCTCTTACTGCAAAGGAGAGAAAAAAATGAATACTGAACTTGTAAAACTCGATTTCCCTGAAGATGCAAATATCATTCTTGGTCAATCCCATTTTATTAAAACTATCGAAGATATTTACGAAGCAATGGTTAATACTGTACCGAACGTAAAATTTGGTCTGGCTTTTTGTGAAGCATCTGGTGAGCAACTTGTCAGATATGATGGTAACGATGAAGAACTTACTAAGATAGCCACAGATAATGCCTATAAGATATCAGCCGGTCATATTTTTATTATTGTAATGAGAGAAGCATTCCCTATCAATGTTCTTGGTAGAATCAAAGATGTACCTGAAGTTTGCAGAATCTTCTGTGCAACAGCAAATCCTACTGAAGTTATTGTAGCTACTTCTGAGCAAGGTCGTGGTATTATGGGAGTTATTGATGGTTTTGCTTCGAAAGGAATTGAAGATGAAGACGGGAAAAAGTGGAGAAAGGAATTTTTGAGAACGATTGGGTATAAATTATAGATATTATTTCACAATCAATTCACCATTAAAATTCTTCAAATCTTCTAATGTCTCCAAATACACTTCATGTGTATCAGGAAGATCGTTTAATGAGAAAAATCCAATATCACTCGTTTCATCAGTTTCAGAAACAAGATCCCCATCCCATTCATCTACCAAAAACACTAAAGCAAACATCTGAATTTTATCACCATTTGGATACTCAAAAGAGTATTTAGAATCTGTATAAACCGATAAAGGTCTGAAAGAAATTACTCTGAGCCCTGTTTCTTCAAATACTTCTCTTTTCAACGTGTCCGTAACACTATTCCCAAGTTCTACTGCTCCAGCAGGCATTCCCCATCGACCTGTATCTTTACGTTTAATTAGAAGAACTTCACCTTTTTCATTTCTAATAACAGCCCTTGCTCCGGGTACAATTATCTTATCTTTTCCGATCTTCTTACGAAGATTACCTATATAACTATCTTCAAATTTTGTCATATTTTTCCTTTACAACATTTTCAACGCAGAAACACGAAGTTCTAAAACACTTCCTTTGCAATACGCTTTATATTCCGACTCATCCCCAAAGTATAATAATGCAATCCTGGAACACCTGCAGCTGCAAGTTCCTTCGACTGCTTGATACACCACTCAACTCCTACAGCTCTTGCTTCACGGTTAGTCTTACACTTCTTTACCTCAGCAACAAGCTCTTCAGGTAAATGTATCTTAAAAGTTGGTTCAAGTAAGTTAATATCATTCATAGCTGAAATCGGTTTAATTCCCGGTATTATAGGAACTGTGATCCCTACCTCTCTGCAAGCTTTTACAAAATCGAAATAATATTTATTATCAAAGAACATCTGAGTTACTATATAATCAGCACCCTTATCAACTTTCATCTTTAGAAATTCAAGATCAGACTTCATATCCACCGCTTCCTTATGCACCTCAGGATAACCTGCAACTCCAATGCTAAAGTCAGTCTTAAGCATATCAAAAATGTCTTTAGTAAGATATTTCCCCGCATTCATATTAACGATTTGCTCAACAAGCTCACTTGCATTGGAATAACCGTTTTTTTCAGGAATAAACTCTGCACTTCTTTTAGAATCACCTCTCAAAGCTAAGATATTGTCAACTCCGAGAAAATTCAAATCGATAAGAGTATCTTCTGTTTCATCCTTATTTGTTCCACCACAGATTAAATGAGAAACAACAGGTATATTGTACTTATTCTGTAGAGCCGCAGCAATAGCTACTGTTCCAGGTCGTTTTCTTACCAGTCTATTAGCAAGAGAACCATCTGACTGTACTACCTCCATCATTTCAGATTGATGATAAGTAATATTTATATATGCAGGATCAAATTCAATTAACGGGTCGATTGATTTATAAAGCTTTTCAATACTATGACCTTTCACTGGAGGTAGTAATTCAAATGTAAATAACGGTTTACCGGTTTTATTATTATTTATAAGATCTATAACTTTCATTGTTTGTCCCCTACAGAGAAATATGTTGCTGCTTTATTTGCAAGATATAAACCACAAACTGATGACACTGGATCCATTGCAAAATTCTCTGTTAATTTCACTCCTAAATTCTCTTCAACACTGAGTATATCAAATATTTTTCTCTTTTCACTGTGATCTGGACAAGTTGGATAACCGTAAGCAGGTTTGATTCCCTGTTCTTTATCTACAGAATAACCCCATATATCTGTTCTGATTTTTTTGAAAAGTAACTCCGAGAATGCTTCTACAAATCTATCAGCTAAAGTTTGCAACAATAAAGCTTTATAGCTGTCATTATCTTCTTTGAATTTACTGATCCATTTATCCAATCCAACTCCTGTAGAAATTACAAATGCACCAACATAATCTTTCTTCTCTGAGTCAACTGGAGCAATAAAGTCTGATAAACATAAGTTAGCCTTACTATCTTCCAATAATTCCTGATTCCTTTGATTTGTTAGAATAGCGATCACTCTTTCTCTATTCTCATTCTCATAAATATTTATATCATCGTCAGCCGAATTTGCAGGAAACAATCCGTAAACCGCATCAGCTGAAATCATTTTCTTCTCTATAATATCATTGATCATATCTTGTGCATCAGAAATAAGCTTAGTAGCCTCTTCCCCTTTGTTCTCATCGTTAAGCACCTGAGGATAATTCCCATTAATCTCCCAAGCATATAAGAATTGTGTCCAATTGATATATTCTGAAATTTCTGCCAAACTATAATTCTTATGTATTTCTATTACTAAAGGAGGTGCTTTTATTGAGAAATTATTCCAATCTATTTTAAATTTATTCTCTCTAGCTTCTGTAATGCTGATATATTTCTGGTCCTGTGTTGCAAGATACTGTTGTTTTGTTCTTTGATATTCAGCAGATAAATTTTCAACGAAAGAATCTCTTGTCTTAGCCGACATCAGCTCGTTAACAACATTTACTGCTTGAGTTGCATCTCTTACATAAATAACCGGAGCATCATATTCATGATCTATCTTCATTGCGGTGTGTATCTTTGATGTAGCTGCTCCACCTATCATTAAAGGAATTTTAAGACCTGCTCTTTGTAGTTCTGACGCAAGGTGGATCATCTCATTTAATGAAGGTGATATCAATCCACTTAAACCTATAACATCAGGTTTTTCCTTAATCGCAGCTTCAACTATCTTATCGGCAGCGACCATAACTCCCATATCAATGATCTCATAGTTGTTACAGGAAAGTACGATACCCACAATGTTCTTTCCAATATCGTGAACATCACCTTTGACCGTAGCCATCAATATCTTACCGGAGAAATTAGAAGTTTTTGTAGAAGTCTTTTCCAGTTCGATCAATGGAGTTAAGTATGCTACTGCTTGTTTCATAACTCTTGCACTTTTGATTACCTGAGGCAGAAACATTTTACCAGTTCTGAAAAGATCACCCACTTTATTCATGCCGGCCATCAAAGGTCCTTCGATCACAGCAGTTGAATCGTTTAGTTTCTTATATATTTCATCAAGATCTTCTTCAATATAGTCTGTTATACCACTTACAACAGAATGGGATATTCTATCATCGACAGAAAGCAGTCTCCATTCCTTTATCTTTTCCTCAGTGGAAGCAGTAATATCTATATTATTTGCATAAGTTACAAGCCTGTCTGTAGCGTCTTTTCGTTTGTTTAGAATAACATCCTCAACAAGATCTAATAATTCTTCGGGAATATCATCATAAATAGCCAGTGTCGCTGGATTTACAATTCCCATATCCAAACCTGCTTTTATAGCATAATGAAGAAATACTGAGTGCATAGCTTCTCTGACAACATTATTTCCTCTGAACGAGAATGACAAGTTACTGACTCCGCCACTTACTTTCGCGAATGGAAGATTTTCTTTGATCCATTTCGTAGCATTTATAAAATTAACTGCGTAATTATCATGTTCTTCCATCCCAGTTGCAATTGAAAGAATATTCGGATCAAATATTATATTCTCTGGTGGAAAATTGATCTTTTCCGTTAACAATTTATATGAACGTTTAGCTATTTCTATTTTTCTTTCAAAACTGGTTGCCTGCCCCTGTTCATCGAAAAGCATTACAACAACTGAAGCACCGTAATTATTGATCTTATTTGCATGGTCTAAGAAAACTTCATCACCTTCTTTCAAGCTGATAGAATTTACGATCGATTTTCCCTGAACACATTTTAAGCCGGCTTCTATCACAGACCACTCTGATGAATCTATCATGATCGGCAGTTTTGACACGTCATGTTCTGTAGCTATAAGGTTTAAGAATTCAACCATTTTAGTCTCAGAATCAAGCATTGCATCATCCATACAAACATCAATGACCTGCGCTCCACCTTCTACTTGATTTCTGGCAACTGAAATTGCTTTTTCATATTTCCCTTTGGAGATTAATCTAAGGAATTTCTTAGATCCTGCAACATTTGTTCTTTCGCCTACATTTATAAAATTACTTTCAGAAGTAACATTTAAAGTTTCAAGTCCGCAATATCTGCTGACCTTATAAAATTTTGGAATTTCTCTAGGTTTATATTTTTTTGCAACAGCTGCTATCTCTTTTATGTGCTCAGGTCTGGTTCCACAGCAGCCACCGATAATATTAACAAAATCATTCTGTATGTAATCTTCAACTATATCTGCCATATCCCTTCCACTCTGGCTATAATCACCAAACTGGTCTGGAAATCCCGCATTAGGATGAGCACTTACATTGCATTCAGCGATCTTTGCAAGTTCTTCTATATGAGACCGGAGCTCTTTAGCTCCGGTTGAACAATTCAGTCCTATACTTAAAAGATTTGCATGTCCCAGTGAATAATAAAATGCATCAAGGGTTTGACCTGCCAGTGTTCTACCTTCGGTCAAAGTACCAGATACCATGATAGGTATATCTATATTTTTCTCTGAAAGAATGTCATTGATGACACTCAGTACTGCTTTAGCATTCAGTGTGTCAAAGACTGTTTCAACAAGGAGTGCATCAACACCACCATCAATTAGACCTTTGATCTGATCTGCATAAGCATCTTTTACTTCATCGAAAGTAAGTTCTCTTTTGCTTGGATCATCACTACCTGAAGCAATAGACAATGATTTACTTGAAGGTCCAATTGATCCCGCTACAAATTTACTTTCTTCCGGATGATCATTCAGATAGGCATCAACTTTTTTCCTAGCTAATACAGCAGATTCATAATTTAGTCGATAACATTGATCTTCAACCTTGTACTCAACTAATGATATTTTATTTGAATTGAATGAATTCGTTTCAATTATATCAGCACCTGCAGATAAATATTTACTGTGAATTTCACCAATTATATCAGGCTGGGTTAAAGATAAAAGATCGTTATTGCCTTTTTGATCAACTGTACTACCTATAAACTCAGAACCACGAAAGTCCTGTTCTGTCAATTTATAAGATTGAATCATTGTTCCCATAGCACCATCAAGAACAAGTATCCTCTTCTTTATTTCTTTTCTAATACTCATAGACGGTAATCTTTTTAGTAACAGAATTGGTCACATATATACGATTCCCTGATAATAGGAATGACTCATCTCTTCCTACAACATCAAGAATGATCCTATCTAAAAAGATTCCATCTTTAAAAATATCAACATAATGTGTAGCTTCGTTCTCAGTAGTTCTTTGTACTGAAGGTAATGCCCATACTCTGTCATATTTATCTACATAAACCATATTTACAGCTTTTTTATAAAATACTTTAGTAGTATCAACAGAAGAACCACTTACTCTTTTAATAAACTGATTAACCTGTCCTATTTCGTATGAATTGTATGGTAATTTCTCATATTCCTTCTCAATAACATATTTTAAATTAGCCCTGGAGTTTTTTACTTCAATAGAATATTTATCGCTTTCATTATTTGCAATATAGAAATTTCCGTCTTTTTGACAATATGTCGTAAACATATCAGGAATGAAAAAATCAGGTGCATTAGGAGAATATTTTATCTGTTTTACTACCTTAGTAACTTTAAATCTATCTGAAAGTAAACAAATATCATTATTCATATATTTCACACTGTCAATTCTATCTATGTACTTTACAAATTGAAATGCAGCAAGGTTTGTCTTACCGTCTGAAGTTAAGTATTGAGGAGGGTTCGTAGACATAAGTATTTGAGAGGAAAGATAAGTTCCATTTGTAAGATATCTGGTATATCTTTTGGGATTCTCATCGTATACAACAAGAGTGTCATACATCAGTGCAATTTCTCTAGGAGCTGTAAAAAGCTCTACAGTTTTCCCTTTTTCACCAATTAGCTTATCAAATTCACCTTTATTGTTATATTTTTTTATAACAGCTTTATTTCCGTCTAAGATATAAATATTATCATTATAATCTGTAAGTATCTTAGTGATACTTTCAAAGCCTTTTACTGAATCTGGCATACTGGCATTCACACCATCTATCTCAAATAATTCAACAGGATTTATATTCAATACTGTAGAAGGTTCCGATTTATTGAAGTAATATTTTACTCCATCGATTTCTTTGACAGTATAATTAGGTTTTTTTGAGCATGACAATATCAATAATGCCATTGTAATAGTAAAAATTATCAACAAATTCTTATACATAATTAAACTCCTATTAGTTTTGTTCAAATATATCTAACATTAATATGTTTTTCAAGTCTAAAATTCCATTCGGACTTCTAACCTTAATTCGTGAAAAGGTTTTGAGTCGTAAGAATAATATCGTCCGGTGTAATAAAGATTTCCTTTAATACTTTTACTAAATGAATAATTTGCTGTCGAATTCCATTTATAACTTTGTCCCTTTCCCAAACCTGCATTCATAGAATATGGAATATCATCTGCATTTGAGCTTACATTGATAAATTTGAAACTTGATCTTAAAATACCATTTCTTAAAAAAGCAAAACTAAATGAGGGCATAATACTTAATTCTTTAGAATTGATATTTCTTACGATCTCTTCTTCCAATCCATATCCAACATTTATAGTAAATTTAAGGTTCTTGTTAAAATCATAAGAGACATCTAGGTTTACATTATTCTTATTTAAATCGTCAGTAACAAAAGTTGGATTTACTTGATATTTCAAAGATCGAGAATTCTTGTAGCCAAATTTTGTCCTAATTGCATTATATTTTGTTCTAAATTCTAAATATTGCTCTGTATTCTCATCCTTCTCTCCATAGAAAATATAATCATTCCTCAATCTTTCTATGAGCTTTAAAGAATAATTTAGTCCTGTATTACCTTTTTTTAAGAAATACAATTTTGTCTCTGATTCTATCGTACCAATTATTGTCGAATCATTTTGAAAAGTCGGTAAATTTAGTAATATCAAATCTAATGGATCCTTTGTTAAAGATCTTTCTTCTATTCTGATATTCTCTTCAATATCGATCCTTGAAAGCCAGTATAAAATATTTTCATTATTTTTCATATCAGGAATGTCAATATAAGTTCTTAGGTCGAGTTTAACACCTGTAGCACTTCTTGGATCGTCCATATTTACGATATAGTAATTATAGTCTCCAAATTCATCCGGAATATATTCTCCATCCACCAATCTATAGTTCCCCCTACCCTCTTCCACTTTATAGAAATATTTAAGCTTATTATACTCTAAAGTTCTTTCTGTCTCATAGCTGGCAAAGACTCTATAATTCCTTTTATAATTATAATTTGATTTTGCACTGATAAGATTATAGTAATTGTCAGAAGAATCTACAACTGTATTTGATATCCAGTTCCATACTAATTCTGAAGTCAAATTTGTACTATATCTGCCTTTATACTCCAAAGAGTTCGACAGCTGGTATTTACTTTCTTCCCAATGTTCATCAAAATCGCTGAAAACATTATAACCGGCAGTATTTTTTAGATTGTGAGAACCCTGGACATAATCCATCGCTAATCCGAACTTATCTTCCATTTTTCCGGTCTCAAGACCTATGATAGTATTAATTCTTTTTTCTTTTGCAATGAAAGGAGATATTTTCAACTTTAAAAATTTTAGATAAACATTAGCATAATAGCTTTCAAACCTGCTTTCTTCTATATCGGAATCGCTGATCCTATTGCTGTAATTTAATTTATAGCCGTATGAATTAAAATCTCCGAGTAGGCCAACATCTGATCTTTGAGTTTCTATTCCGGGAGATAATTTATAATATGATAGATCGACCCTATTTGTAAGATACCTGTACAGTTTATGTTCCACTGAAAATAAATATTTTTCATAGCTGGTTGAATCTTGATCAACATCAATACCAATGTTATCACTGAAATTTGAATCTGACAATCTTTCAGCTAGCACTAACTTATCATTATAGTATTTTCTTGAAATTGAAAATTTATACTTTCCTGTGTTTATATCGAATAATTTAACATCTTTGGTTTTTAGAGAGATCTTTTCATGATCACCGAATCCACCAAAATCTTTGGATGAATTTTTTGCAATTTTATTATTTTCGTAACTCGAAGTAATTCCTTCAACTGAAAAGGAAAGAATTTCTCCTTCATAACTTAAATTTGAATGAATAATATTCAGATTTGTTGGCAATGGCAGATATTTCAATGGTAAATAATCTCCACCGCTAATAGGATCGTAGACATAATATATCGAACCTAAACTATCGTATTCTAAAATATATTCACCTGTTCCTTCAAACTTAGAAAATACTACATCATATTCTCCAAGATCCCTACCTATATATTCATAATGAAGCGAATCCGGTAAAATATTATAATCTCCTTCATTAATTCCTAAGAAAGAAACACCAGTGATATATGAATTATTACTATCTTCACCGGCATCTGTAATTATTTGCATTTCTTCATTCGTTCCATCGAAAGATAATGGATTTTCGTCATCATCGGTCTCAGTATAATAATCTGCCTGAAAAATCAATTTATCATTTAAGAATTTATTCTCAGAAAATATACCATAAACATACTTTTTGTAATCATTATTCGTGTACTCCAGATCTACTATTATTTTATCATCTTGAGATATCGGTTTTGATGCTGTAAAGAAAATTTGGTTGCTGAAATAATCAATATAGTAATCTTTCCCTTTGGATAGCTCAATACCATTAAAATAAACATCTTCACTTCCTGGAATTATTTCATTAAGATTTTTAATGTCCGAGTCTAAAATATATGGACCCTGAATTCCTTCGATCCCATTGATCTCAATGCTTTTGTAAGATGAGCTTTCCGAAGATATAAATGCATCCAGATGATTACTTTTATAGTTTGTCTTCAATAACACACCCGATAAGTCCTTACTAAAATCACCAAACTCTCCCCTTTTGGTATATTTTATATCGTAATTTCCCATCCTGGAAAGAAAATGCGGATGTTTAAATTGAATATATATATTATCTATCTCTGATAATGATTCGCTAGTCCCTTCCTCTGTTAAAGCAAGATTATCATCACTTAAAACTGCTGTTACTTCTAAGTTTTTGCTGATCTCACCTTGAAGATTCAAGTTAAATCCTGAAACTATATCCACACCGGAATCTGCATTAAGCTTAATTCCTCTGTAAATCAAACCTGAGTGGGCTAATTTACTTTCGGGAACTGCTTTATCCTGAGAAATTGAATATTCTTCTGCTGATACGGAATCATTCAACATTATTTCCTTTATTTCATATCTTCTATAAATCTTGTCAAAGTCAATTTCTCCGGAAAACAATATCGAAGCTATTACTAATATGTTGATGATTAAGGTTCTTCTCAATGAAAGCCTGTAACTCAATTTATATTCTGATACTATAGAATTTATAATTAACCCATCTTTATTTCAAGTTAATTATTATTTATAACTATACGAACTATGAATTCAAGTCAATTATTATTTAAACTGATGTTAAGTTAATATGTTTGAATGTTATTTTTGAAGTTTATTACCATTTAGTTTTTTCTTGCTAAAAAAGCAAAATTGAACTATTTTTGTCAAAGTAAAGTAAGAATTACTAGCTACAGGCATAAAGTTGCAAGGTATGAATTACTAGCTACAGGCATAAAATAACTAAAAAAGAAATAGAGGGAAAAATGATGTTGAAACGAATATTATTCTTTGCGTTGATCACAACTTCAATCGTATTCGCAAAAGTAAATGTAGGATTTTACTCCTTATCACAATCTTCAGGAAGCCCTGATGGACAATGGATGGGTTATGCGTTAATGGATATAATCTCTGAGAAGTTTTCAAAACTTGAGGAAGTTAATATAGTAAAAGATGATGACCTTTATGCTTACATGAAAGCAAATGGAAATCCATTCTTGAATACCGGAAATATTGCTTCTTTTAATACACTAAAAGAAAAATTCAATCTAGACTTTATTGTTACAGGTAACTATAAACTAAACCCTGACCAAAGCCTTCCTGTTAATATTATAGTTCACAGTTTTCAAGATACAACAACTTCTTCACCTATAGTGATTCAAGGTTACTCTAATGATTTATTTACCATAGTATCTTACGTTGTGCAGCCAATAGGTAGAAACTTGAAAATGACCTTAAATCCAGCTCAAGTTGCTAAGTTGAAAACGATTGACCTTACATCTAATACTATGAACCTTTCAAATGTTTACAAAGGTAAAATGGCTATGAGACAAAATCAACCTCAAGTAGCTATGTCTTTCTTTGAAAATGCATATAAAGAGAATCCGAATAGTACACTAGCTAAACAATACTATACTGAAGCATTAGGTGCAACTTATGGAACCGGTTTTTTTGCTTCTGATCTTCATGCTGCTGATGGTGGACAAGCATCTGGATTTAGTAAACAATTTTTACTATCAAATAACATTATTAAAGGATTTGAAGCTTATGTAAAAAGTTCAAACTTGATCCCAAAAAGTGGAGCTACTTATTTTGATATTGAGCTTAATGTAGGACTTGACCTATCTCCGAATGCTTATCAAATGGCAAAGACAACTATTCAGAATTTCTCAGGCGGTTCAAGTGAGATAGATGATGGTGTTTATAATCCTAATGCAGGGAATGTAAGTAATGAAACAGATATGTTTGTTAAAAACATTTCTGCTGCTAAGATCACTATTACTTTGATTGATAAAAAGGGTAATGCTATACTAAAATCAGAAAGATCTTTTGGAACTGCATTCAATTTAACTAATATTGTCAACATTAAAGATTTTATTAAAAACGATAAACGTCAATCTAATATTTACTTCCCTTCTGTAGCAAGAGAAGTTGTTAAGAATATTGATAAAATTGAAGTAACTGTAAAATAAATTTTTACTTATGTGAACCGTTCACTTAGTGAGCGGTTCTTTTATTTAGAGCGTATTATGATAAAAGGTAACTCAACATACCGCTCATCCGTCAAAAAGTCACGTCGACTTAAAAAGATTAGATATCCTTAAATATTACGTTTTAATATTGTTTTAATGAATAGTATCACCCTAAACTTGATGCAGTGTCTTAAATAAAAAAAGATTCTGAACTAAGTTCAGAATAACGGATTTGGAACAAGGTGGCTTTAGCCCCTTGCAATAACGAAAATAAACGGAGTAAAAAATGGCTTTAATAATTGATGGTTCAGGTTTAACTATCGATAAGATAGTAAGTGTAGCAAGAAATAATGAGAAGATCGAACTTCACCCCGATGCAGTTGAAAGAATCAATGTATGTAGAGCAATGCTGGAAAAAAAAATTGATGCTCATGAAATTATGTACGGTGTAAATACCGGTATCGGAGAATTCTCTGAAGTTGTTCTTGATGATGATCAGGTTGAAGACTTTCAAAAGTATTTGATCTATAATCATGCAGCTGGTATTGGCGATCCTGCACCGTTAGAGTATGTTCGTGGTGCAATGCTTGGTAGAATCAATGTTCATGCTCATGGTAATTCAGGTTGTAGATTAGTTATTACTCAAACTCTTGTAGATCTTTTAAACAAAGGTGTTACTCCTTTTGTTTGTCAAAAAGGTTCTGTTGGTGCATCAGGTGACTTAGCACCAATGTCTCAGGTAGCTTTACTTATGATGGGTGAAGGAAAAGCTTATTACCAAGGTGAGCTAATGGAATCAAAAGTCGCTATGGAAAAAGCAGGAATTACTATTCCAGGTCTTAAGGCAAGAGACGGATTGGCAACTATCAACGGATCAAACCTTTTAACTGCAATGAGTGCAATATTCCTATTCGATGCGAAGAAGTGGTTAAAACAAGCTGAGATCGCAGCAGCAATGTCATTAGAGGCTTTAAAAGCAAACATGAAACCTTATACAAAACTTCTTCATCAAGTTAGAGGCTTCAAAGGTGCTGTAAGATCTGCTGAGGCAATTAACAAGATCGTTTCCGGTGGAGATTTAAAAGAAGAAAAAGTAAAATGTAAAGTTCAAGATGCTTATTCAATGAGATCAACTCCACAGGTTATTGGAGCTGCTCATGATGCACTTGCTTACGCTCAATCTCAAGTTGAAATAGAATTAAACGGTGTTGGTGATAATCCTATCTTTTTCCCTGAAAAAAATATGCAAATTTCAGGAGCAAACTTTCAAGGCACACCTGTTTCAGTTCCGGTTGATATGGCAGGTGCTTGTATCACTATGGTATCAGTAATGTCAGAAAGAAGAATGAATAGATTAAACAATCCTGCTTTAAGCGTTGGACTTCCTGCTTTCCTTACAAAAGGTGCTGGAATGTTCTCAGGTTTAATGCTTAGTCAATACACAGCTGATATGATGATCGTAGAGCAAAGAATATTATCTGCTCCTGCTTTTATTCAATCAATACCTGCTGCTGCTGATCAGGAAGATTTCGTTTCTATGGGTATGAATACTGCAATTAAGAACTTCCAGATCCTTGACAATGCTTACGGTGTTCTTGGTATTGAATTTATGGCTGCTGCTCAAGCTCTTGATTTCAGAAAAGAAGAATATTCTTTCGGTGTAGGAACTCAAAAGGCTAAAGATGTTATCAGAAAATATGTTGATTTCCTAGAAATTGACAGACCTTTATATACTGATCATACTAACATGAAAGAACTCGTTAAGACAGCTGAAATACTTGAAGAAGTTGAAAAGGTTACCGGTTCATTAGGGTAGAATCTATAATCAATCTAAAAAGGCAGGTTATAACCTGCCTTTTTTATAATATTATGAATAATTCAATCAAAATACTCGTTGTAATTATCATCCTGTTTTCTTTGAAGTTATATTCTTCTGAAAGAGACAGCTTGCTTACTCACAAGAATGCAGCATTCTCAGAAAAATACTATACACGATGTTTTCAAGATGCCGGAAAGATTGCTCTATCCCCTTTTACTTCTACATGGAAAGGTTATCTTACAACTGCAGCAGTAGTTGGTACAGGACTTATACTTTTCAATAACGATAAAATTATCACTAAAAACATTTCATCTAACTACAGTAAATCAAACAATGCTATAGCTGAGACATTTATGCTTTTCGGAGATAAATATTTCATGGGATCTGTTTATATAGCTTCTTATGTAACTTCAATCTTCACTGACGATGTAAGACTTCGAAAAACTTCATTACTTGCAATTGAAAGTGCATTATTCTCAGCTTTTATAACACAATCGTTAAAATTTCTTATTCATAGACACAGACCTGAGGATGGAGAAGGTCCTTATGTAAATGATGGAGCTTCTTTTAAAACTGAACAACTTTCATTCCCGTCTGGACATACAACTTTTGCCTTTTCGACTGCTAAGATAATAAATGAATGTTACTCTGATAAAAAATATTTACCTTATATAACTTACCCTATTGCGACTATGGCAGCTTTATCACGTGTCTATGATAAAAAACACTGGGCTTCCGATGTTCTCACCGGAGCTGCTATCGGATATTTCACTGCCTCTATTATTATGAATAGATACTCAGATAAAACTACAGAAATCTACCCTATTGTCGCTGACCAAAACACTTATGGATTAACTTTGAGTTACACTTTTTAAGTATCTTTATAAATTATTCGTAAGGTACGCAGATCACTCTTTCAACCCTACATCTTCATTATCAATTGTCCATTGTAAATTATTCTAAACCACATCCCAGATTGGTACTCCAAGAAAATCAGCAAGAGTATTTGCATCTTCTCTCAATTTATTAAGATTTCCATGATCGATCACATTTATCCTGCTGTTATCCTTAAGAACAAGGTTTAATTCATAACTGTAATAGTGACTTTTATCTGAATGACAATATTCTGATAATATTTGAATTGCATGAATTTGATCCACCTCTGCATGAACTTTAATGGAATCAATATTAAAAACTTCTCTTGGGTTCTTTCTTCCCTTCCAGAAGAAACCCTGACTTTTATCAAAAACTATTGGAGCTGTCATGGATCTATAAATGAAAAATCCCACCAACGTAAAAACAGTACCGAAAATATATGGAAGTATCATTGGTAATTCGAATTCTAAATTTTCACTTGTTGACATAAATACAGAAAACCCGACAAGAACTCCTATTCCTACCATGGCAAATATCAAACCAAAGATAATACCTCCAATAGAACCCTTAAACTCAACTCTCTGTCCACCCAAATTAACAAGTTTATGAGTTCGAAAGTTTGTTCCTCCTCTTTTTGCAGGTCCCCATTCAGTTCCATCAGCAATTGGATCAGCAAATCTAGAAGAATCAATTACTGCCTTCTCTCTTCCACGAAGTAAGGCTTGTTTTATTTTTTCAAACATATTTTCCTCTACAATAAAATACTTTTTTTTAATAATATACTTATTTTAGTACTCACTGTCAAAAACATAAATCGTAATTGAATATTTTTCTATATAACTTATTATTAATTCAAGATAGATTAAATGAAGTAATTCAAGGAAAATCATAATTTATAAACGAGTTTACATTATTGTAAATGAATGCAGTAAATTATTTTTTGACGTAGAAGTACAAAATTTAATATGTTTTGAATATGTACTAAATAAGTCTTGCATTTAATTGCTTCATATATTATATTACACGCTCGATGGACTTAGGCATAAAATTCATCTAAAATGTAATTAATAATTTCAATAAACGAGGTTTTAAAATGTCAAGTATATGTGACATCTGCGGAAAAGGACCAGTTTTCGGTGGTTCAGTAGCCAGAAGAGGTATGGCAAAGAAAAAAGGTGGAGTTGGTATTAACATCACTGGAAGATCAAAAAGAGTTTTTTATCCAAATATCCAAACGGTTAGAGTTGAACAAAAAGCCGGTGAAGGAAAAGTTAAATTAAATGTATGTACAAGTTGTATCAAGGCAGGAAAAACTATAGTAGTTAAATAATTCTACTTAGTCCTTGTTAGGGCGAGTTTTATATCTTTTATGGATCCACCAGTATTGTGTTGGATCCTTTTTTATTTCTGTTTCTATCATTTTAGTATATCGTTCGACAACTTTCAATATCTTTTCATCCTTTTCAATATCCATTTCTAAAATATCATCGTATTTCACTTCAATAAAAAATTGATCATGTTTTAAAAGATCATCTTTTCTTCTTCTTGTTACCGAAAGCAGTATCGGCATAGAATATTTGATTGCTAGTATTGCAGGATTTTGATGTGTAGCGGCTAATTTCCCAAAGAAAGGTACGAATACTCCTTTACTTCCAGCATTCTGGTCCGAAAGAAGTGCTATAAAATAGTTATCTTTTATAGCTTTGATTAAAGTTCTCATTTCTTTTCTATGGATAACTAAGAAACCTGACTTTGTTCTTGGTATATCGATCAATTTCTCAGTTAACTTATTTCTTTGATTGGCAACAACCACAGCTGATTTCAAATTGATAGATACTCCATAATGTGCTCCACCCTCAAAAAAACCATAATGTCCTCCAACAACTATACATCCTTTGTCATTCTTTAAAGCTTTATCAATACTTAAGATGCTTTCTTCGTCAGTAATAATATATTTAGATTTTTTTTCATCTGACAAATACATGTATTTATAGCTTTCGAACATTGACATTAGGATTTGCTGATACATCTCATTTCTAATCTTTTCTCTTGAAGGTATATCCATATCTGGAAAAGCTGTTTTCAGATTATCCATTACGATCTTATTTCTTACCTTTCTAAATACTGAAATTGTAGCTGCTAAAATTCTTGCACCATATACAACAATACTCAATGGTAATATCCTTATCATCAGCTGAAATGCCAACATAATGTAATATTCAATATAGTGGGAAATTTTTGGTTTTTTCATATAGTTAATTATTATACTAAAAGAGCAGGTAATTAATACCTGCTCTGAAATTAGACTAAAGTTTGTTAGATATCTCTTTCAAGACAGTTATATAATCATCCATTTCTTCTTTGCTTCTTTTCTCAGTCACAGCTACAAGGAATTCATCATTGTTCACTTTGAAATCTTCCATAGGGATTCCTGCAAATATACCTTTTTCCACCATCTTAGCAATTAACGGTTTAACAGGATATTTTGTCTTAACTACGAACTCTTTAAAGAAAGGTTTGTCATATTTAATTTCAAAACCATCGACTTCTGAGATGTTTTTTGCTAAATAATGACTTCTCCAGTAACAATTTTCTGCTACTTCTTTAAATCCCTCTTCTCCCATTGTACTCATATATATGCCAGCTGTTAAAGCACAAAGAGCTTGGTTTGAACAAATATTAGAAGTTGCTTTATCTCTTCTGATATGCTGCTCACGTGTTTGTAATGTAAGAACAAATCCTCTTTTACCATCGATATCTTCTGTTACACCAACTACTCTTCCTGGTATCTTTCTCATCAGTTTCTTTGTAGACGCGAATATTCCTAGGTAAGGTCCACCAAATCCTTGTGGCAATCCCAAGCACTGACCTTCTGCTACAACAATATCAGCACCATATTCACCAGGCTTTTTGAAAAGTCCTATACTGATCGGATCTATTGATACAATAAATAAAGCTTTCTTTGAATGAATTAGATCAGCCAATCCTTCAAGATCTTCTAAATTACCGTAAAAATTAGGAGTTTGTACAATAACACAAGCTGTTGTATCATCTATTTTACTTTCATATTCTGCTATAGAAACTGTTCCGTTATCTTCATTTATTAACTCAACCTCATATCCTATTGAATTTGTAAAAGTCTTAACAACTTCAATATTAGCAGGATTAACTGTAGATGCTATTAATATTTTTTTCTTTTTTGTCTGTCTGCAAGCTAATATTGCGGCTTCGGCCATTGAAGAAGCTCCGTCATACATTGAAGCATTACTTACATGCATTCCTGTAAGATTACATATCATTGTTTGGTATTCATAAATTGACTGCAAAGTTCCCTGACTAACTTCTGCCTGATAAGGTGTGTAAGCAGTTTGAAATTCCGGTCTACTAGCCAAAAAGCCTGTTATTGAAGGAATATAGTGATCGTAAGATCCAGCACCCAGATAAGATGTAATATTAGCAGTGTTTAAATTTTTAGATGCTAATCTTCTCATTTCTTTTGTTAATTCATATTCACTTATACCATCAGGTAAATTGATTCTACATTCAGCTTTAAATTCTTCAGGGATATCTTTCAATAATTCTTGAAAATCTGATACTCCTATAGCTTCCAGCATTTCTTTTCTGTCTTTATCTGTGTTTGAAATATATGGCATTTCTTTTACCTACTTTATGAAAGTTAAATTAATCTATTATTGCCTTGTAACGAAAGTTAAATTAATCTATTGTTGTTTCGTAAGCATCCGGTTTCATCAATCCATCAAGTTCAGAGGTATCTGAAAGTTTTATTTTTAATATCCATCCACCTTCATAACACTCGCTATTAACAAGTTCAGGATTATCTTCCAAGTTTTCATTGATCTCTACAACTTCACCAGATACAGGTGAATATATATCTGAAGCTGCTTTTACTGCTTCGATAACTCCAAGACTATCACCTTTACTGAAAGTATCACCAATCTCAGGAAGTTCTACGTAAGTGATATCGCCTAATTGTTCCTGAGCGTACTCAGTTACACCTATTACAACTACATTTCCTTCAACTCTGCAGTATTCATGATCGTCTGTGTAAAGAAGTTCTTTTGGAAAGTTCATTTTGTTGCTCCTAATATAATTATCTTTTAAATTGTTATTATTTTGATCCATAGTCGCCTGGGTAATAACAAAGTTTTGTTATTACTTAGAACCGTAATCGCCTAGTTCGTAATTATTTCCATCTGAAGAATCAAGACCTTTTAATCTTCTTTCAAAGTCTGTCGGTGTTGAAGCTGCTTTTACTGCTTCATCGTGGGAGATCAAACCTTTATCATAAAGCCTAAATACACTTTGATCAAATGTATGCATACCATAGATAGTTTCACCTTTTTCAATAGACATTTTTATATCTGAGGCTTTTTCAGTATCAATAATTGCTTCTTTAATTGTTTCATTTATAATTAAGATCTCTGTTGCTGGAACTCGACCTTCACCATCTCTGGTTTGGATCAATCTCTGTGATATAATAGCTTGAAGAGTTACAGATAAAAGGTTTCTGATCTCATTCTGAAGATCACCAGGGAAGAAAGATAATATTCTACCTATTGTTTGAGCAGCATCTGTAGTATGAAGTGTCGTAAAAACCAGATGTCCTGTGTTAGCCGCTCTAATTGCAGTATACATACTTTCACTATCTCTAATCTCACCGATCATTATAATATCAGGATCTTGTCTAAGTAAATATCTTAATGAACCTGAATAAGACTCTGTGTCACTACCAACTTCTCTCTGATGGATAATTGACATTTTATCCCTGAACAAGAATTCGATTGGATCTTCAATTGTTATGATGTTTGCTCTTTTATTTTGATTCACATACTCTAACATTGCAGCAATTGTTGTAGATTTTCCTGAACCAACAGTACCTGTTACAATTACTAGCCCTCTATTATTCATTGATATTTTTTTTAGAACATCTGGCAAATGTAATTCATCAATAGTTTTTATATCAAAAGGTATTGCTCTAATAGCAATTGCAACTGTTCCTCTTTGTTTATAGACATTTACTCTAAATCGACCTACACCCTTTACACCAAATCCAAAATCAGCTTCTTTTTTTTCTGCAAATGTTTCTTTCTCTTTCTTACCCATCAATTCGTTTGCAATAGTGATCATGTCATCCATATTGATACTCTCTTCGCCCCAGTCAACAAGCTCACTATTTACCCTAAAAATTGGTTTGATCCCAACTTTTAAATGTATATCAGATCCACCGCTTTCAATCAGAGCAGCAAACATTCTATTAAGATCTATCATGATAACTCCTAAATTAATTATAATTCATAGAACTATGAATATAAATTCATATTACATATTAATCAATAATATTTTAAACAAAATATGCATCTTTTAATCAACTAAAATTCGTAAATCTTGATCTTATTATCATCTTGGCTCAACGAATAGATCCTATTACCTTTTACCTGTATCATTCCGTTTATTAAATTTCCATCAGAATCTTTTAATTCTATAGTGTTTTGATAAATACCATCTTTAAAGATATCCAACTTAACCAGTTCAATATCCTCATTCTCATCAATCTCATTTGCTTTTGCAACCCACAATCTTCCCTTCCCATCAAAATACATAGCACTTATTACTTTCTTATAAGTTTCTTCAAATTTAAACCCTTCCATATAATGCTGAACATTATCATCACCAAATGACTTCATTTTTTCGTTGATTGTATCTAATTCTTTCTGAGAATATTTTAATTTTCTATATGGTAATTGTATTTTATATTTTTCCTTACCTGTTAAATCATATGCAGTAATTTCAAATCTATCTACTCCACTTTTTGAAACAAATACTTCGCCTTTACTAAAAGCTAAAGCCGGAAAATCATTTCCCATAGACATCATTTTTGAAATATCTGTAGGATCAAATGACAGGTCTAAAGACCAAATTTGACTTTTTTTACTAAATTTATCATCCAATATTTTTAAAGAATTTTTTAAAATTATTTTACTATCTTTTTGTTCAACCTGTGTAACATAACTTATAAAATCACCATTACCCATAATTGATGGCATTGTTATCATACCAACTCCTATTGCCATCGTATTGATTTTTTCAATAAAAACTCCTTCATTATCAAATATATTTACAGTTTGTGTCATTGGATCAGGTATGTATATCTTATCGACTCCAGCTGCTATACCTGCACTTATCATCGAAAATTCTCCAGGTCCATTCCCTTGCTTACCAAAACTGGCAAGTAATTTACCACTACTATCAAATTTCCTTATTGAAAAAGTTCCTCCATCTGATACATATATGTTTCCATCATCCGCAACACTAATCTGTTGCAATCTTTGGAAATTCTCTGTTCCATCGTCAGCAATATCATTGATACTCAGCACTAATTTAGGAATTATTTGAAGATTAGGATCAGCAGGTTTAAATTTATTTTTAATTACCTGAACATCGTTGGTAATATTTTCATCTTCTTTATTTTGCTTGTCAGTCTTACTACAACTCATCAATAATGCTATTATGCTTATAGTAATCAATATTTTTTTCATTTTATTCTCCATTATTTGATGTTAGAAAGATAACAATAATACTTTATATAAAAATAAAAAAAGGCAGAAAAATATTTTCTGCCTTTTGTGATTCAATTATTTATTATAAATTATTCACTTAAAAGTTTTGTTACACTATCAAGTAATAATTTTTTTCCTCTAATATTTTTATATCTGATAATTCCATTCTTATCAACTAAGAAAGTTGATGGAATTCCCTGAACATTAAAGTTAGAAACATTTGCATCTTTCCAGGCATCACCACTAAAAATATGACTCCATTTAATTCCGCTTGAAGCAATATATTCGTCAGCATCTGCTTTTGCATTATCAAGATTAACACCTATTACTTCAAAACCTTTAGCATTCAATTGATTATAAACCTCAATAACATTTGGCATTTCCATCTTACATGGACCACACCAAGCTGCCCAGAAATCAATCAAATAAACTTTATTCTCAAAATTCTTAACATCGAATTTAGTAGAATCTAAAAGCATCCCTTCAAGAGTAGGTACTTTTTCACCAATCGTTGGAGCACCATTTTCAATCTTTTTCAAGATATTGATATACTTCATTTCTTTATAAAGATTTTCTGCAAAAATAGCCTCTGTAACTCTATAAGATAAATATCTATCTTCGGCTGATTGATTAGCATATTTTTCTAAAGAAGCTAATCCTTTTTTAATATTACCGATTGATACTTGAATCTTAGCATCAACGTAATCAATAAGTGGATTCATTTCATTGTTAGCTCTTGCTTGATCAATATAGTTTATTGCTTTTTCAGGTAAGTTAAGATCAACATAATATTCTGCAATATCTGAATTTGCTAAAACATCAGGGTTGTTCTTAATGAAAGTATCTAGAAGATCTTGAGCTTTGGGGTTTTCTTCTCTCTCAATATAGTAACCGAATAAAGCTGCAAATGAATTAGCGTTTGCAGGATTTTTCACAAGAATTATACCATTCAATAGTGCTGATTCTTCAGGTTTATTCAACATCTTGAATAAGTAACTTAAGATATCAAAACTGTAGTTATTTGACGGATCTTTAATTATTGACAAGTAGATCAGTTTTGCCGGAGTAAACATATCATCTTTCTCGTTTTCAAGATAGATCATAGCAAGTCCTAAATAATTGTAAGCATTTTCTTTATCAAGCTTAATTTGCTCAACAAAATATTCTTTACCAAGATCGTAACCTAAGCTCATTCCGTGAAGATATTTGTTGATTGAATTTGTGCTGTCTTTTGCGTAAATCTCCTTAGTGAAACTCTTTACTGCCTCATCACCCATTCTACTTAGAAATTGTAATTTTACAACCTTAAAGATATAAGAATTTGGATATTTTATAAGAAGAGAATCCAAATCTTTGTCTAATTTAGCATAATCATCTTTGTAACTTTCAAAGATCTTTTGATCTTCAGGAACCACCATCAACTCTGTATTGATCTTTGAAAGATCAATTTCAATATCAGCGGTAAGGTTCTCAATGAATTGCTCAGTTGTAAGTGGTTCTTTTTTTGAACACCCTATCATGACTACTATAAGCATCAGTGACAGTATTGCTCCAATAAAAATTTTTCTCATTTTTTTTCTCCAATTATTCTTAATTTAATTTTTGTATTGAACTCAAATAATTTAATGTTGTTCGCATAATATATAGTAATTTTGAGGATTATACAAAGAAAAAAGACTTAAATATCTCGTCTTTTACTCTTTCGTATTATATACTTTATATATATATTCTACTTAAGTGACAACAATAGGAGGGAATCATGTCATACAGACGAGAAACCATCAAGACCGGCATCAGCTTTGGTTCAGCCTTAGCGATCGTCATATCATTCACTGCAAACAAATCAATATTATGGGCTATTCTTCACGGAATATTCTCATGGGTATATGTAATTTATTATGCAATAGTTTACTAAAAACACCTTGGTCTATATTATGCTATCGTTTACTAAAAAATAATTAAAAGAATTTATCAATGAAATTTATAACATTTTTATTAAGTTTTCTACTCCTTTCAATTGTAGTTGTATCCTGTACTCCAATGAGTGGGGAAAGACCTTTTTACAAGAAAAACAAAATTGAAATCCAAAAAGAAAATTCAAGAGATATAGTCAAAAAGAACGGATCTAACGGAATTGAAAAAACATTACTCTTATCACTGAAAGAAGATCCTGAAAATCTAGAGATCAGGAAAAAACTTGGCATGTTATACTACAAGAAAGGCAATTATAACACCTCCATGAAATTATTTCAGTCACTCTACAACAAGGATAATTCCATATTTGATATCTCAATGCCTCAAAAGAACTTTGACCATTTTTATTGTTTTGCCTCGTCGTTAATTAGATTGGGAAAATACAATACCGCACGGAAGCACCTTTTTGATAATATCAATGTTGAAATTTTAAATGAAGAAAATTTAGTTAAATACAATTTTCTTCTTATAGAATTGGACTATAAGACAGAATCATACGCAAATATTTCAGAGAAAATTAAAAACATATTATCCAAAAAATCCGTCAATAGGAATCTTAAGCTAAATTTATATTATATACTTGCTGATTCTGAGCTAAAAAGTAACAATTACATTGAATCACTAGATAATATTGATTATCTGATAGGTAATGACAAGAAAGGTAAATACTTAAAAAAATCAAAAAGACTTCTTGATACTATCGTTAATAATTCTACAGATTATTTTCTAGAGGAATGGCAAGGAAGGATCACTGATACATATCGTTTAATAGCTGCTAAATCAGAATCGAATATTACTTTCAAAAATAAAATTATCAGAGCTATTAATATTCTGGAAAATTCTTCTGTTTCTTTTGAAACTAAAACGAAAGTTAAGAAATCTGACCGTTCTCTGATATCAAAGATAAGAATATATACCGATAAGGATTATACAACAGTAATGTTCGCTTCGAATGATACGATAAATTATGTTAACCCTCCACATTTTGATGGTAAAACACTTACTCTAAAATTGAAGAATAAAGATATATTTTCTGATAAAAACTTTATAACTCCTCCTGAAGGTTCAGGTATAACTAAATTCACTTGGACAGAGGAAAATGGACTCATCGTTTTTAAGATAGATCTTTCAGAAAATTCAGGGATGAGCCTGCTCCCATTATCAGGATATTTTGAGGAGCGAAAAGATGCTTCAGATAAATTTGCTTTAAAGTTGAGTATTGAACTTCCTGAGATGAACTATGCAGGCTCACTTGATCCTGTTTATCAAGGTGATGACAGATATACCATAGTACTCGATCCCGGTCATGGTGGTGATGACTACGGTGCAATGGGAGTTTTAAAACAAAAAAATGGTCAAAAGTATAATGAAAAAGAAATGAATCTTGAATTGTGTCAAGAATTCAAAAAATACCTTGAAGATAAAGGTTATAGGGTTTTTCTTACAAGAGATAAAGATTATTACCCAAGTCTGCACGAAAGAAGAAGAATTGCACAGAACAGAAATGCTGATATGTTTATTTCAATTCATTTAAATTCAGCTCATCGAAAGAATAGAAAACATTGGCAAAGTGACAGATATTACGGCTGTGAAATGATCGTTAGAAATACAACAGGTGTTAAACCACAGTTCATTAATTTTGAGAATGTAAGTAAAAAAGAATGGAAGAAGAAAAGATCAAAAGCTTTGAAAGCTCACAAAAAACTTTCAAATATATTTAATGGCACAATACCTGCTTCACTTGACCATCCATTCAACAAAAAAAGAAGGATCAAATATAAGAACTTGAGTATCTTCTCAGGAATGACTATCCCCCATGCTTTAATCGAAACCGGATTTATAATTAATAACAAAACTGTTAAATACCTATCTTCTAAAAAAGGTCAGAATAAATTATTTAAAGGAATATTGAAAGGTATTGAAGAGTATCGAAAAACATCCTATGCTCAAAAATAGAAATCAATTCATGAAAAATACAATTATCATAAATATTGGCGACGAGTTATTATCAGGGCACACAGTGAATACAAATGCTTCTTTTATAAGCTTAAAACTATATGACAGCGGTATCCTAACATCTGAAACAAGAGTTATTCCTGACACTAAAGAAGCGCTTTTGAAAGTTTTAGAAGAAACTGTAGATGTATTTTCTTCGATCATAATAAGTGGAGGTCTTGGTCCTACCCACGATGACAAAACTAAAGGTATTCTCTGTGAATTTTTTTCTTCTGAACTAAAGTTTAATGATGAAATTTGGAAAAATATTGAAAGGCTATTCTCAAATAGAAATATAAAATTTTCAGATATCAATAAAGAACAGGCTTTGTTTCCACATAATGCCAAACCGATCAAGAATATTTATGGTACAGCTCCGGGAATTCATTATTCAATTAATAATTCTGAGATATTTGCACTGCCTGGTGTTCCTACTGAAATGAAAGCAATGGTAACAAATTATATTATTCCTTTTCTCAGTCGAAGCAATGAAAATTCAATAGTTTTTAAAGATATTAACACTTACAACATTCCAGAAAGTAACCTATATGAAATATTATCCTCTGATAAAAATTTTCCTTATGATACAGAGATAGCTTTTCTTCCAAAAGGATACGGAGTTACTGTACGTATCAAAGCTATGGGAACTGATGAAAAACAATTGACCGATAAAGTTGACAAAGTTATTAATATTATTGCTGAGAAAATACCTGAAAATATAATTGGATATGATATAGTTGATCCTGCTGAAAAAGTATTCGAGCTTTTACTTAAAAGAAAATTAAAAATATCTTTCGCTGAAAGTTGTACTGGTGGTCTGGTAGCCAAAAAGATCACTGACATTTCCGGTTCGAGTAAAGTGTTTGAAGAAAGTCTTGTAACTTATTCCAATGATAGTAAATTTAAACAGTTATCTGTCAATCCAATTACTTTATCACAGAATGGTGCAGTCAGTTATGAAACTGTTGATGAGATGCTTGATGGTTTGTTAGCTGTAACTGATGCTGATGTTGTTTGTGCAATATCCGGTATAGCTGGACCTGACGGTGGAACTCCTGACAAACCTGTAGGTACAATCTATATTGGTACTGCTCTGAGAGAAAACAATAAAAGGATAGTAAAATTACATAGTACCTTTGGAAATAGAACTGCAATTCGGGAACGATCAGCCAATAAATTATTCATACAAGTAATCGAATTATTAACAAAATAAGAAAAATATGAAAAATATATACTTTATATCTGATGTACATTTAGCATTAGACAGAGAAGATTATACTGAAAAACGTAAGAAACATCTTATTGATTTTCTAAAAAACATTGAAGACAAGGCTTCAAAAATTATTTTTGTAGGAGACCTTTTCGATTTCTGGTTCGAATGGTATTACGTAATCCCCGGTTATCATTTTGATCTATTTGTAAAACTAAAGGAAATGATTACAAACGGCATTGAGATAATTTATATAACTGGAAATCACGATTTTCATTTAAGTGATTTCTTAACTATTGAAGTAGGTATAAAATGTATTGATGAATCTTATTGTTTTGATACAAATGAAAAGAAATTCTTTGTTGCTCACGGGGATGGATATGCTAAAATTGATTCTGGTTATAGATTACTTAAGAAAATATTCAGAAGTAAAATATCAAACTTCCTTTTTAAAACATTCATTCATCCCGATCTTGGGATAAAGATCGCAAAATTGACTTCGGGTTCAAGTAGGAAATATCGTTCTATCGACAGGTCTAAGTGGAGAGGTGAATACTTTGATTTTGCTAAAACAAAATTTAAAGAGAATTACAACTACGTTATTCTGGGACATTTGCATGATCCTGTCCTTGAGGAAGATAAAGGTAATTTATACTTGAACACAGGTGATTGGATAAATCATTTTTCTTATGGCGTGTTCGACGGGGAAAAACTGGAATTAAAATATTATAAATAATTATCCCAACGGGATATAACAACATTAACCACAGGTTTCAACCTGTGGAGTACAAGGGAAATAATGGCAAAGAAAAAGAAGAAAAATAAAAAAAAGACCAATGTAACTAAAGCATTAGTAATCTTATTCACTGGGACAATACTTATCTCAGGATTATCAATATTAGTACTATACTTATATATATCAAGTTTAATGGCTGATCTTCCGGAGTTTAAGAAACTGGAAAAATATGAACCAAACCTGATTACTAAGATATATTCAGCTGATGGTGTCCTTATAAAAGAGCTATACTCAGAAAATAGAAATCCTGTAAATCTTGACAGTATTCCAAGACATGTAATTCAAGCTTTAACTTCTACTGAAGACAGATCATTTGGAGAACATTGGGGATTCAATACCCGAAGAACAATTCAAGCTGCAATGATGGCAGTTCCCAGGAAACTTGTAGGTAAAAATGTACATGGCGCTTCTACAATAACTCAACAGCTGGCAAGAAATCTTTATAACGAGATCGGGTTTAAAAAAAATCTCGAGAGGAAGATCAAAGAGCTCCTTACATCTGTTCAATTAGAGAGAATGTATTCAAAAAAAGAAATTTTGGAAATGTATTTAACCCAATGTCTTTTCGGAGAAGGTACTTATGGTATTCAATCCAGTGCAAAAAAAATGTTTGGGAAAAATGCTTCTGAATTACTTGTAGAAGAATCTGCATTATTGATTGCACAATTAAAAGCTCCTGCTCACTATAACCCTTTTAAAAAACCTGAAAGAGCTCTTAACAGAAGAAACCTTGTACTTTATAATATGCTTACAATGGGATATATCGAAAAAAATCACTATGATTCATTAAAACAACTGCCTATTATATTAAACGATAATAAGAAAAGACAAATCGGTATCGCTCCATATTTTACAGAAAATATCAGAAAAAAATTAAGAGATATGCAGGATGAATATGACTTTGAATACCTTAGAGATGGATTAAAAGTTTATACAACTTTAGATTCTAGAATCCAGGCTATTGCAGACAGTTGTGTTAATGATTATATACCTATCGTAACGGCAAGTACTAAAAGACGTTTTATAAGAGATCGCAGAAAAGGATTAAGAAACTATGTTCACGTAAACTATGACTCTACAAGATGGCAATTTAAAATGACTGATAGCTTGATGATAGACTCACTTGCAGAGGCAAAATTAAAACCTCAGATGGCCCTCATGGCTATAAATCCTAAGAACGGCAATATCTTGGCAATGGTCGGTGGTACCGATTTCAAGGAGTTTAAATTCAATACTGCAACCCAAGCATGGAGACAACCCGGTTCGATATTTAAACCTATTGTTTATTTAACAGCCTTGGATAACGGATATTCCCCAGCCACTACTTTGATAAATCAACCTGTGGTAGTAACAATGCCTGATGGATCCAGATGGCAACCGGGAAACTATGATAAAACAAATATTGGTGGATATATATCACTGAGAGAAGCACTAAGAAAATCATTGAATCTGATCTCGGTAAGATTGATAATGGAGTTGATCACCCCAAGAGAGGTTATCACTTATGCAAGAAAATTAGGAGTTAATACTAAATATATCATGGCATACAGCTCTATAGCACTTGGAGCAGGATCTCTTAGACCTTTAGATATTATAACCGCTTATGCAACTATAGCTAATAAAGGAACACATATAAAACCACTCGATATTCTCAAAATAAACGATAAGAATGGTAATAAAATCGTTGAATATCAGCCTAACAGAAATGTAGCTATATCAAAAGAAACTGCATACATGATTACAAATATGATGGAAGATGTCGTAAATAATGGAACAGCTAGAAGGCTTAGGTTTATGTATGATTTCAGAAGACCTGTTGCTGGTAAAACAGGTACGACCAATGATTTTACAGATGCCTGGTTCTGTGGGTTTACTCCTCAGATTGCAATAGTTGTCTGGGTCGGTTTGCAAGATCCTTATTACAAATTAGGTGCCGGAGCTACAGGTTCTAATACTGCTCTGCCTCTGTGGGGAAAATTCATTAAGAGATTATATTCAGAATTAAATTGGCCTGTTGAGGATTTTGAAGTTCCTGATGGAATCGTTGAAGTAGAAATTTGTAAGGATAGCATGAAACCTGCCGGACCTTATTGCCCGAATACATATAAAGAAATATTTAATAAGAAATATATTCCATCTGAAAAATGTGATATTCACACACCAAGGAACATGGATTCTTATGATGGTGGACGTTTTTAAAATATTGTAATTTGTTTCCTGGTTTTGTTAGTAGTTGTAAAACAAATATATTAATTGTATATTTTAAAAAACTTAGAGAATATAATAGAATGAACTCAAAACTGACCTTCAACATATTTAAATATATTTATGCATCATTCAGAAAAGATATCCGAACTAAATTCATCTTTTTTATAATTGGGATTATTCTATGGTTAAATATTAATTTAGAAAAAGACTTTGAAACAAATATAATTATACCAATAAGAATAACTAACTTACCCGCAAATAAAACTTTATTAAGTCCAATTCCCCAACTTGCGAAGATAAAAGTAAGATCAAAAGGTAAGTCACTCTTAATGACAGATACAAAGAATTCTTTATTTTTCGAAATTGATTTATCTTCAAAAAGTGATACCGTAGTTCAAAGACTAAATTCAGACCTTTTTGTAAATTTAACCTCCAATGAACTTGAACCTCTTTTCATTTTCTATCCCCAGGAAATAGTTGTAGTATTAGATGATCTTTTAGAGAAAAGAGTACCTATTATTTCTAACTCGAGATATACTTTAGCACCAGGATATGTTACATCAGGTGATCTTATACAAATACCGGATTCATTAATAATATCCGGGCCGGCAAGGAAGGTTGAATTGATCAATAGTGTACAGTCTCACCGAGATATAGCAAGCGATTTAATAACAGATTACTCTAAAGATATAGGTTTAATATTAAGAGATACTAATTCAGTTAAATATTCCATTCGATCAGTATCTTTATATCAAAGAATAGTGAGAAAAGGTTTTTATACTTTCAAAGTTCCTGTGAAAATACTGAACGAACCTGTGGGACAAAATACTATTATTAACCCTGTTGCAGTCGAAATCGAGATATCTGGACCTGTTAACGAACTTCAAAAAATTACAGCTAAAGATTTTATTATATCAGCAGATTTGGAAAAAATTGATGAAATATCTGAAATGGTACCACTAACAATTGAGACTGAAATAAAGCTTGATTGGGATACAAAAACAAATAAAGTTAAGATAATAAAATATTAGATGTCAATAATCGCTTGACATTTGTCAACTTTATGTTTACTTTGCCAATAAACTATAACTGAATTGACATAATTTAGGAGGAACTATGAAAAAAACAATATTATTCTTTTTGATGATTCTAACGTTCTCTTTATTTGCTGAAAAACTCTATTGGGTAAATGTTAGCGGAATGATCGACAATGGTGTTTCTTCTTACATCGAAAGAAGTATTGAAAGTGCTAAAACTGACGAAGCTGATTTCATCATTTTTGAAATCAACACTTTTGGAGGTAGGGTAGATTCTGCTACTGAGATCAAAGATAATATTATGAATTCTACAATACCTAC
>JAQIDB010000192.1 GCA_027858225.1 Candidatus Delongbacteria bacterium | reverse complement strand
ATTACACCAAGTATAGGAGCTTCCAAGAAAGTAATTGCTAAATTAGACTTATCTCTTAACTTATTTACGAAATTCCTGTGTAATAACACAAAGAACTGCATAAATTGCTCTATGATAGTCAACTTGGGCTTTGGAGGAATGAATTGATTCTTGTGCTGTGGAATTTTTACAGAGCTGGAGATCTTCTGATATTCTTGAAATTCCCCCTTCCAGTATTCAGAAGTATGCTTTCTGTGATCTAATGGAGTACCATCCTTATCTCTGGCAGGTTCCTCCAATGTTTCAAGAATTAGATCCGGTTCAACATTTTTACATGCTGGACATTCTATCTCTTCTCCGAAATGCTGTCTTGAATGTTCTCTAAAATATTTTAAACAGTTATAATTGTTTCCGTAGAATGCAAGCTTACCACCTTTATCCAATAAAATAAGCTTATCGAATATCTTATATATCTTTGAACTTGGTTGGTGGATAATAACATAGATGATCTTTCCATCGAGTGAAATCCTTTTTAGGAGTTCAATTATCTTCTCTGAATCTTTCGATGATAGTCCTGATGTTGGCTCATCAAGGAGCAGTACTTCTGAATCTGATAATAGCTCCAAACCGATATTAAGTCTTTTTCTTTCTCCACCACTTAGAGTTTTATCAAGAGCATTTCCAACCTTGGTGTTTTTCTTCTCAAATAGATTTATATCCTTAAGGACTTTATCAACCAGCGAAATTAGTATTTCCTTTTTCTTCCCAGGGCTCCTAAGCTTTGCATTGAATAGAAGATTTTCATAGACAGTTAGATTATCGAAAAGAAGGTCATCCTGAGGAACAAATCCCATAAAATTCTTCAAAAAAGAATAATTTTCATGTAGGTTTATATTATCTAATGAAACTTCACCCTCAGTAGGTTTATAGTTACCGTTAATTATATTCAACAAAGTCGATTTACCACATCCACTCGGTCCCATTACAGCTATAAGATCACCATGCTCCATTTCGAAAGAGATATCATCAATCCCCATGGTTTTATCGCTGAAATAATGCCTTACTTTATTCACAACAAATGAACTAAAACTAAATTTTGATCTTTCTATGCTACTATTTTCAAAATCAAAAATAAGAATATTGCCATTTATATAAATTTTATCACCCTGCGTGAGCTCATATTTTGTAACTACTTTATCGTTTAGATACACATCGTAAGGGCAATTCTCATTTATAAAATAATATGTCTCCTCATGAAGGCGAATTGCGCATTTCCATTGGTGGTCAATCTCATCTTCAATTACAATGTCTGCCTTCTTATTCGATATTGTAAAATCGAACTCATCCAGATCAATATGATAGAATTCTTTTTCAATTATGTTTTCATAGACAATTTTCTTTATGTTAAGATTCTTTCCGTTAATTTGGATATCATCATTAATATTCGTGTAAATAGTATTATATCCCCTGACCCTGTTGATCAGAAGTTCTGTTTCCTCAGTAAGAAGTTCAATTTTGATTATCGATTTTACAAGCGATAGCTTTGCTAAACTACTTTTACCTTGATCATTATCCAATAATATTTCGCCTTCATGCTTATTCAGATAAAAAGTCTTCTTATTGTAATAGTTCAACTTAATTTTAAAATACGATTTGATCTGCTCATATAGGATCGTATAGTCATTTATCTTGATATTTGCGTTGTACAACACTTTAAACGGTGTGTTCTTATCCAAAATATAATTGTCAACTGAAACAATATTAAGATCGTCTTTTTGTATTATAAAGAAATTGTTCTCAATAGAATAAATATCTACCTGTAATCCTTCATATGGGAAATAAACATCTGCATCTGCTACATTATCCCTTATTCTCAAAGGAATAATTGATGTACTGATTTTTGAAACTATGTCATCATCGAAAACATTTGTTATCGATTCCATCTCACTTTCATCAAGCTTCATAGAATTTGCATAATTCAGAGCTTTACTTAACAATGAAGCTGCGTAAGACGACATGTTCTTCAGTAATTCTTCATCTTCGATATTGAATGGCTTGTTATTCGTTTTATTCAGTACTTGAAAAACACCAACTATATTCATTTTATTCTTGCTGGCAATAGGCATTGATAACATTGTAAGAGTTTTGTAACCGGTAAACTTCTCAGATTCCTTGCTATACATCGGTTCATTCTGAGCATCTTTAATATTCAAGGTTTTATTATTTACATAGCAATGCCCTACGATACCCTTACTCTTTGGGATCCTTATTTCATCAACTCCATGAGCAACATAGGTAAAAAGATCATCAGCTTTTTCATCATAAAGAAAGATACTACATCTATCAGCACTGAGGAGTTCTTTGGTTATATCTGTAAGCTTAATTAAAAGGCTTTTAAGATCTTTTACATTGCCAAGACCTTTAGTTACTGTAACTAGCTTATTGTCCATTCTAATACCTGATTTATTTTGCCTATATCTTGTATATAAATTATTAATATACTTAATAATAGGACGTTTTACAAAGCTAAAATTAAAAAAGGGAACAATCAACTGTTCCCTTTCAAATAACGGGCGTATTGTAATACACCACTACATTAATTAAAATGTAAGACTTAATGCATTTTGGAAATCTCTGATTATAAGAAGTGCTTCGGCACCTGAAATAGTATTACTAAGCTCAAACTCACCACGTAAGTTAGCTTTCATAATTCCTCTAGTAGCACAAACAGCCATTGCATTATAAGCAGGATGTGAAGTTCTAACATCAACGAACATAGAATTTTCTTCACCGAAATGCTTAGTGTATAAAGCTTCATCATTACTGATTAAAACCATAACTCTAAGAAGCATTAAAGCATATTCAGCTCTAGTGATCTTCTTTTCAGGATAAAATTTATGATCCGGAGCTGTTTCCATCACACCATTTTCAATAACTTGAATTATCCAGCTTTTAGCCCAACTCTTGTCAATATCAACTGCAAGCTTTGCTTCTGCCTTCGCAGCTTCATATTTCATTGGGTCTTCAGGAGCTTTAAATCCTGTATCATATTCTTTCTTTTCTCTTTTATTAAGCACTTGATTGATCTTAAGCTCTTCAATGAAAAGAATAGCAATCTCAGCTTTTCCAACCTTATCAAGTAAGGCAACTTTAGCACCAATTTTAGTACCTGGTTTAGCTCTTTCGATCATTTGAACAATTTCCCACTGTTCATTTGCTTCAGTTGCATAAAGGCTCTTAAGCTTCACAACTTCAGCAAAAGCATCTTTTGCAATAGAGAACTTATAAGCATATTTTGCAGCCATACCTTTATAGAAATGAGCTTCAGCTTGAGCTTTAATATCTCTTAACTCATCCGCTTTTTCCAATGCTTCATCAAATTCTTCTATAGCATCTTCCAACCACTCATCAGCATCCCCGCCTTTGTTCATATACATCATAGTTCTACCATAGCATGTATGAACTAACGGAAGTTCATCATTTAATGAAATACCCTCTTTTGCATTATCTTTAGCTTTACCGTCATCACCTTTAACAGCATAGTACATTCCAAGGCCTGCGTAAGCACCAGCTTTATCAGCTTTCTTTTTCCAGGCGATCTTAATTGCATCATCAAATTCTTTTTTAGCTTCTTCATACTTGCCGTCATTGAAAAATTTCATTCCCATACTGATGTGCATTTCAGGACTATCCAGAACTGATTCAGACTTTCTAGTATCCGGTGAACATCCTACAGTTAGAATGAACGTTAAACTCAGTAATAAAATTATCAGCTTCTTCATAATTTACCTCTTTAGTTTTTTGCATTACAGTTGTAATTAAGTAATATTCTTTTCAATATACTGTGACGTACTTCACAATGATTTAATTGATTATTGCTATTACTCTACATTCCTGTAAGAAATTCAATTTTGACGAAAGTTCTTTTATCTTTGCAGCATCTTCATCACTTATAATGATGTCTGCTTTATTTGTACCTTTAACACCAATAGCATTTATAACTAGTGGGTTACCGACAACTCTTGAATTCTGCTTAGCTTTTTCAATATCCTTCAAATATCCAAGCATTCCCTGTTGAACTGCAAATTCTTTAGAAACGTTTGCACTACCGTAAACTTCTGCTCCTGCCTTGCTGAAAACTTTAGGTGCCAATGCAGGTCTCAATTGTACTGCTCTACAGTCTACGATCAAACCTGTGTAAACACCAGGCGAAACTATATCAGAAAGTTTATAATCAGCTTCTCCAACTACCGGAGCATTTGCGTCAAAACTCTGACCACCCATTGCAACATCACTTAGATCTCCACTGAGACTCATCACTACAGTTACTTCTACTGATCCGTCTTCGAAATAGTGAGGTTTCCCTACCATTTTAAAAGCTTTTGCAATTCCCTCTACTTGTGTTTTTACAACATCAGATGTAGTCATGTAATTCTCT
>JAQIDB010000133.1 GCA_027858225.1 Candidatus Delongbacteria bacterium | reverse complement strand
AAAGAGAGAACCGAAAATAATAAGCTTTTGAAATAAGATTAATCTATTGAAGAAAAGAGTACAAAAAGAATATCCCAAATCTGAAAAAATAATGTATTTATATAAAAGAATCGTGTCAGTCAAAAAATAAATTTAACTAATTATACTAGTAATTGATTTTGCCTTTTACACTTTTAATACTAGGTAAAGATAAGCTCAATAACCCTACCAAAGACTAATCACTACAGACCCCTAACATTGGCAAAACATCAATGGGTTACTTGGATATTTGACTCGCTCTTCCCCACTGGTTTTTGCTATGACCGTTGTAAACTTTTACAACTGTGGCAAAATGGCACTAACGTAATCATCCATGAGTCCGAATGCTTTAGCATCAATGTTCCACTCCTACCACTAAAATATTCCCCCATTCAATCAAAAGCTCATAATTTGACAGTTTGCTTTTTCAAAACTAGATAAAGATAATCTAAAGATTTTAGAGATGCTGAATAAATGAATTGCAAAAGTGGTTTAATCTTTTATATTACAAGTCACGAATATAAGCAGTGTTACAAATACTATCAAACAGAGTTAGAACAATCATAAATGCTATTAAGCAAACTGACAATAAATAATCTCGCAATTATAGACCATCTTGAATTTTCTCCTCAGGATGGTCTTAATATTTTAACCGGTGAAACAGGTTCCGGGAAATCTATTATTATTGCATCTTTGAACCTAATTCTTGGGAATAAGATCGATAAGACATTGATCAGAACAGGTGAGGATAAATTATCTGTTGAAGCTGAATTTACTAACATTGATGAAGATATTAAGAGTATTTTAAATTTTAATGATTATTTACTGTTTGAAGATCCTTTGATCATCAGAAGAGAGCTGAATACAAGCAATCGAAGCAGAGCATTTATAAACGATTCCCCTGTGAAAATAGATATTTTATCGGAGATAGGTAAAAAACTTATCGATGTACATGGTCAGCACGAACATCAATCTTTGCTGGATAAAAATAATCATCTCGCAATTTTAGATAATTACCTTGATATCAATACTGGTGGAATTTCTAAAATATATTTCAAGCTTATCAACTTTAGGAAAGAACTTGAAAAAACTATCCGAGAAGAGAACGACCTTAAGGATAAAAAAGAACTCTTAGACTATCATAAGAAAGAGATCGAAGAAATTTCTCCTGAGACAGATGAAGATGTTCTGGTAGATAAAGAACTAAGAGAACTTGAGAATATTGAAGGTTTGAAAAAAACTTCTGATCAAATTGACCAAATTACTTCAGGTTCAGCTCATTCAATTCTTACTAGCATTGATATCTTAAAAAAGAAATGTGACGAATTATCTGATATAAATCCTGAATTTAAGGAATTCGATAAAGATATTGATACTGCATATACAACATTCTCAGAGTTTAATGATTCAGCTTCAAGATATGTTGGAGGTTTAGAGTTTGATGAAGAAAGGTTCAGCTATCTCAATAATAGACTGACCAAGTTGACAAAGATAAAGAAGAAATTTGGACCTGAAATAAGCGATGTAATAAATCATTTAGAAGAAATAAATTCTCAGCTAAATTCAATTGATAATATTTCATTTGATATTGAGAAACTGAATAAAGTCATCAAAGAAACTGAAGAACAAATTAAAATTGCTTGTATTGAGATTAGTAATAAAAGAAAAAAAGGTTCTATCGAACTACTTGCAAAGATAAATAGAGAGTTTAAGGATGTTGGTCTATCAGCTGCTGAAATAAATTTTATCTTCAATGAAAAAGATATCTCTGAAAATGGAATGGATGATGTAGAACTATTCATAAGAACCAATATCGGTGAAGATTCTAAACCATTGTCAAAGATCGTTTCTGGTGGTGAGGTATCAAGGATAATGCTGGCAATAAAAAACATCATCAGTAAAAAGAAAGGCATCAATATACTTATATTTGATGAGATAGATTCAGGTATCAGTGGAAGGATCGCTGAGAAAGTCGGAGCAAAACTTGAAGCTCTATCAATGAACAAACAATTATTTGTAATAACACATCTTCCGGCAATCGCTCAGAAAGGAATTCACCATTTCTCAGTAAGAAAAGAAGTAAACAATAATAAAACTACGGTGAAAATAAAGAAGCTTGAAGGATCGGATAGATTAAAAGAAATTGATTCATTGGTATCAGGTGACAAAACTACAAAGGAAAACAAACTTGACAAAAACAACGGAAAGTAAAACAGAAACACATGATCATGAAATACTATTTCAATCATTAAATATCATCAAACCTATTTTAAAAGCCATCAAAGAAGAAGGCTATTCAATACCAACTCCAATACAGGAACAATGTATTCCTATTGCTCTCAATGGAGAAGATCTACTTGGTTGTGCTCAGACAGGAACAGGAAAAACTGCAGCGTTCGCAATTCCTATTTTACAGATGTTGACTACAAACAAAACTTATGAAGATAAGAGAAAAGTTAAAAGTTTGATAGTAACTCCAACTAGAGAACTTGCAATTCAAATAGGCGAAAGTTTTGAAGCTTATGGAAGGCATACAGGCATAAAAACTGCCGTGATATTTGGTGGAGTAAAACAACACGCACAAGTAAAAAGATTAAAGGAAGGTGTGGATATAATAGTTGCCACGCCCGGTAGATTACTAGATCTAATGAATCAGAAATATATAAAGTTACATGATGTTAAATACTTTGTCTTAGATGAAGCGGATAGAATGCTGGACATGGGTTTTATTCATGATATAAAGAAAATGTTAGCCGTATTGCCAAAACAGAGACAGTCACTTTTCTTTTCTGCTACAATGCCTAAAGAAATTGTCACACTAGCAAGTAGGATACTGAATGCCCCTAAACATGTTTCAGTTACCCCTGTTTCATCAACTGTGGATATTGTTGAGCAATTTATTTATTTTGTCGACAAAGGTAATAAAAGTAAGTTGTTACTTGAGGTCTTGAAGGATAATAATATTCATTCCACATTGGTTTTTACAAGAACAAAATACGGTGCTGATAAACTTGTGAAAATCTTACATAAAAATAAGATTCTAGCTGAAGCCATTCATGGAAATAAATCACAAAATGCAAGACAAAGAGCTTTAGCAAATTTCAAAGCTAAAACTACAAGAGTTCTGATGGCTACCGATATAGCAGCACGTGGAATTGATATTGATGATATGGAATATGTAATAAATTATGAGATACCTAATATTGCAGAAACTTACGTTCATCGTATCGGAAGAACTGCAAGGGCAGGTGCAGAAGGAACTGCGATTTCTTTTTGTGACGCTGATGAAAAACTATATTTGCGTGATATTGAAAAATTGATCAAGAAAAAGATTAAGATCATTGAAGATCATCCTTTTCCATTGATAGATCATAATCCTATAAAAATTGAAAAGCAACCTCGTGGAAAAAGAATATCAAACAAAACACCTAAGAAATCATCAGCTGGACAACATAAAGAATTCTCAGAAGAAAATGTTCAAAGATCACATGAAAATAAAAGTAAGAAAAAATGGAAAAAAAATTTTAAAAAGACTTAAATAATATTTAGGAGATCATACAATATGAAGAAAGCTAAAGATTATGCATGGAAAATGTTACCTGAACTTCTGAATACAGAGGGCATGTCAGGGAATTGTGAAAAAGTAGTTAAGCTTATGGAAAAGTTTGCAAAAGATCTTAAGATCAAAAGTGAGCAAACTAACAAGGGTGGTTTGATCATAAAATTAAAAGGAAAGAACAATAAAAAAGTCAGATTGTTTACTGCACATGCTGATACTCTTGGGGGAATGGTTAAGAAGATCGGAGGAGACGGTAGAGTTTTCTTAGTTCCTGTTGGTGGAGTAGCTCCTTTCAGTATTGAAGGAGAATACGTTACAATCGAAACTACAAAAGGTAAAAGATACAGAGGTACTGTACTTCATAATAATCCTTCGGCTCACGTAAATGCAACATTAAGCAAAGATGAAAGAACTTTTGACAATATCAGTATTAAAGTTGATGAAAAAGTTAACAATATGAAAGATGTTGAAAAACTTGGAATTGAAGTCGGTGATTATGTGTATTTCGATCCAAGAGTTGAAGTTACAAAGTCAGGTTTTATCAAATCAAGACATTTGGATGATAAGGCTGGAATAGTAGCTTTATATGCAGCAATCGAATATATTTTAAGAACAAAGAAGATACCCGAATATGAAACATGGTTCTATATGTCAGTTGCCGAGGAAGTTGGAAATGGAACTATTTCAATGTTACCTGAAAATTGTTTCGAAATAGCTGCAGTTGACATGGGAGCTTTAGGAGATGGTCAAGCAAGTGATGAATATTCAGTTTCTATCTGTGCAAAAGATTCTACAGGTCCTTTCGATTATAAGCTTAGAAATAAGATAGTTGATCTTGCAAAAAAGAATAAGATACCTTATAAAGTTGATATCTACCCGATGTATGGAAGTGATGTCGCAGCAGCTTTACGAACTGGTATCGATGCAAGACATATTCTTTTCGGCCCTGGTGTAGATGCTTCACATTCTTTCGAAAGAGTTCACAGAGATTCAATCGATGCAACAACAGAATTAGTAATCAGATATATGTTGGAAAAATAGTGGTTACTTCGTAGGGAACGCAGGAATGCGTTCCTAATACGATTAACACGAAAAAAAGACAGTCACCCTGAATTTATTTCAGGGTCTAAAAAGAATAGAAAAGATAGATACTGAAATAAATTCAGCATGACATGGTTTCATTACCAATATGAGAGTATCGAAAAATCAGGAGCGAATTATGTTCGAACAAAGAGCAATATCTCAGGAAGTAGCTGAAGAACAGCGAAGATTTATGATGCAAGTTTACAACTGGATGAGCTTTGCTTTATTAATTACAGCTTTGATCGCTTACTTTGTATCTGGTAGCGAAACAATGATGCAATATATGTTTGGAAATCCAATGTTATTCATGGGATTATTTATTGGAGAACTTTTTGCAGTTGGATACCTTGTTGTTGCTTTGAAGAAAATGAGTGCTACAACAGCAATGTTCGTATTTTTTCTTTATGCAGCATTGAACGGTCTTACAATGTCATTTATTTTTATTGTTTATACTCAATCAGCTATCAATAGTGCTTTTTTTACTACTGCTGCTATGTTCGGAGCGATGAGTTTTTACGGATATACAACTAAGAAAGATCTTACCAGTTGGGGTAGTTTCTTGATGATGGGTCTTTTTGGTATTATTATTGGATCAATCGTTAATATATTCTGGGCAAGTAGTGCATTATATTGGCTGATAACTTATATCGGTGTTTTCATTTTCACTGGATTAACAGCTTACGATACTCAGAAGATAAAGCAGATGAATATCATCGGTAATGAAGGTACTGATGAAGATAAAAAAGAAGCAATTATGGGAGCTTTGAGACTCTATCTTGATTTTATCAATTTATTCCTGATGCTGCTTAGAATATTCGGACGTAGAGACTAACTGTCATCCTCGGACTTGATCCGGGGATCCAGGCGTTTTATATAAGGAATAAATCATCTTTCAATCAATAATACATAATTCTTTACACATTTTAATACCAGGCATGATTGCCTGGTTCTTTTTTCGTAGTAAATTTAAGAAAACTTGGGTGATCATGTTAGCAGCCTATTTGATCGATCTTGATCATCTTTTAGCAACTCCAATCTTTGATCCTGCACGATGCAGTATAGGTTTTCATCCTTTGCATTCATATTATGCTATTGGAATATATTTTATTTTGAGTTTTATCCCCAAAACTAGGATTATAGGAATTGGGTTACTTCTGCATATTTTAGTTGATCTTTCTGATTGTGCTTGGATGAAGTATTTATAGTCTTCTTAAAAAATTCTCGGGATCATTGAGGAAGGATTTTGTCAGTGTTACATGCTCAACATCTTCGTAGTCTATTTCATCGATTACGTCTTCATTAAAATGTAAAATTTGAGCATCTGTGAAAGCCATTAAAATTGGTGAGTGCGTTGCTATTATAAATTGGCAGTCTTTTGCTACCATTTCTTTTATCAAACTCAGTAATGCGATCTGATTTTGTGGTGAAAGTGGTGTTTCAGGTTCATCGAGAATGTATAAACCTTCAGGAACTAATCTTGATCTGAGCAGATTAAGAAATCCTTCTCCGTGAGAAAATGCATCAGGATCATCTCCATATTTTGCTCTGAGAGCTGAATGTTGACCTTTAGCCATTCCGGTAGTAAGAAGCTTCGCATATCCAGTATATTTATCTTCATATTCAGATTCAAGATCTTTTAATTCAGCGATCTCAGATTTCATTTTCTTAACAAACCCGAAGTAATCCTCAGCTCTAAAGAAAAAACCTCTGCTTGGTTGCTTTGATGTAGTGAACGATAATTTCTCAGCTAGCAGCCGAACCTTCTGCAAAGTTGGATCAGTCTTAAGATTGTCAGAACCAACAGCAACTGAGTTCATCCCAACTGCGATAGATTCAATTAATGTAGATTTCCCAGAACCGTTCTCCCCTACGAAAATAGTAACAGGTGATGTGAGTTCAATTTTCTCAAAATTCTGAATAATCGGAAGAGTGAAAGGAAAAACGCTTTCGCTGTGTAGTTTTAAAGATATTGATTTAAGAAATGGCATGGGTTAAAAATAGGGAAATAATCTGATTATTGAAAGAACAATGTAGGGGATGGTTTCTTATCCCCTCTTTTCAATATGTCATCCTCGGACTTGATCCGGGGATCCAGGGGCTATCAATATTCATCATTTTTAATATGTTGTTTTCAGCTTTCTTTTGTTTGCCCCAAAAGAAAGTTGGAAAGAAAAGGCAGCACGAATAGAGTTATCAGTTATTACTGTAACTAAATGGATTTAGGGTCTTCCGGTATTATTCTCTTTAAAAACTACTAATATCCTTAATAAGTGGTAGTTTTTACACAACAGTTAATAATCACTTACGACAGGTAACCTAAATTTCATTAAGTGCGGGGTAAGTCAAAACACAAAAGCGAATTAAACATCGCTTTCACACAGCTAAGGATGCGACCTAATTAATTTCCCCATCAGATTACGACGATGCATTTTTAGGGTTGTTGCATAAGAAGATGCAACTATCCTAAAATGGGATTCGCACCTATACAGCTATAAACCTGAACAATCTAGGGGTAAAGATTTGCATCGTCTTGATTTTTGTCCCGATCTATCGGGATCATCAAGGAAAAGTTAAGAAATAATAATTAATACGTTGACTTTGCATTTAATAACTATTAAATATCTATTACATTAAAATCTCTTATTGTTAGGAAATGTTATGATCGAAAAATTCAAAAAAATTGACAAATTATTCAACATTGCTTTTGAAAATGGTTTACTATTCACTAAGCACCCAATTGCTATTGCAGACGGAAAGCAGGTTTCAGTTTATGATGGAGACAAAATAAAAGACTATAAATTGGTGAAAGAGTCGGAATTCCCATTTGAAATACCTTCAAAGGTTCAAGCCTCATTTACCTTAGATTTTTATGATAATAAAAGTGCTGCTGTTTTAGGTAAAGATGTTTTCAGTACAACTGAAGATTTTATTACTATCCTACATGAGTTTGTCCACTGCTTCCAATGGGAAACTTGTGAGCGTGAAATAAAAGAACAACTGAAAATATACAAGCATTACTCACAGGCAAAAGATGGAATGTGGGAAATAAACCACGAATTTCCCTATGAAGATAAAACAATCATTGCTCTGTTTGAGAAATATTTCAATGAACTCAGTAATAAAAATATTGAGAATGCCAAGAGATATAAAAAAGAGATCGCTGATAATTTGAATGATATGGATTATGAATACATGATCTGGCAGGAATGGAAGGAAGGTTATGCTCGATATATTGAGAATCGTATTTTAGAATTGATGAATTTACCTACAATAAAAGGTTACAACAATCTAC
>JAQIDB010000124.1 GCA_027858225.1 Candidatus Delongbacteria bacterium | reverse complement strand
GGAAATAAGAATCATTCCTGATACCATAAGTGCTAAGAATAACATAAAATATTTATTGTACATTTCTTTACCTCCTTGAAGGTTGTAAATTATATATTTGATTAATTTGTTATTATTTATAATATACGAGCTTACACTTCAAATTCAAAGTAAATATTAAGTTGCTAACGAGTTTTATAGTGGAAAAGAGGTGGATTGTATAAAACAACTCATAACTTATAACTCATAACTTATAACTAAAGAAGGTCACCATATCTGGTGACCTTCTTTGTATCTCCCCCCTACAACTAAAACTATTATTTACGAGGTTTGAATTTTCGCAACTTACTTCTTCATTTTTACAGATTTCTTTTTGTTAGTACTTTTAAAGAATTCCATGAATGTATGTGAAGTGTAGTTGCTTGATTTATTAAATGAAGTCTTCATTGTGAACCTCCTAGGTTTCTGTTTTTTTCTTCTATAAAAAATATACCTCCAGATTGTAATCATTACAATGACACTTATCATATTTTTGTTGTTGTTATTATATACTTGGTTCTTTATCTTTATATGCTATTAATAACTAAAATCTATACTATGAATACTCTAATAAGAATATACTTAAAAGATCTGCTGAGGAACAAATATACCACTATGATGGTTATTTTAGTTCCTATATTACTTTATCCAATGCTTTATTGGGGAATAACTCAATTTTTAATGGTAAAATCAGGTTTAACTGATAACCAAGAGATCAATCTATCGTTAGATATTAGATCAGAGAAATTCTCATCAATAAAAGATTCAATTGCAACGATACATAATTTTAGTATCACTGAAACTTCAAATGAGAATTTCAATAAAGATGGTATTTATTTGATCGTTACTGAGGTTGATTCACTACCATACTATACGGTACATTTAGACAGTACAAATTCAATACAAAAACAATTCTTTGGTAAACTTGAAGGTAAATTGTCTGACTATTATGATCTTCAATTAGGTGGCAGGATCGATGCCAGTGCCTATGACAACGAGTATTTTGACACATTCTGGATTGACAAGCATAATATTGATGGTGAATATGAAACTATGACAAAAATACTGTCAATGATAATCCCGCTTATGTCAATTATCACTATCATTGCAGGAATTGGTACTGGAGCGGTTGAACTTACAGCTGGTCACACCGAAGATAAAACCACAGAAACAACTCTAACTACCTCATTGTCCCGAAAGAAAATAATAATGGCAAAACTTATTGCTACGAACATATATGGACTGATAGCAGGAATATTAAATTTTACATTCCTTACTTTTGTGATCTTGCAAATAATAAATACACTTATGATGCAATTTGCGGGTAAATCTTTTGATTTTGACTGGAGTTTGATATTTAACATTAAAGTTATTCTGATCACATTTTTGTCATTATCAATTATGTCACATATGATGTCCTTGATATTTGTAGCAGCGGCAGGATTTGCAACAAAGAGAAAAGAAGGAAATATTCTCATCACTCCATTCTTTATGGCATTTATGATGATGTCATACGTTGTTATAATACCTGCAATAGAACCTAGCTTAGTAATATCAATGGTACCGGTTCTAAACATTGCTATGATGATTAAACTATTGTTAGTAAATGATTTACAGTTAGTATTTTTTGCTGAGTCAGTATTATTTTCTATAGTTTGGATGTTTTTGTTGTACAAACTACTACTACCATTTATGCTTGAAGAAGAGATCATACTTGGTAATTCAAATACTTCTTTGATAAAACAAATTAAGGGTCGGTTCGCAAAATGGAAGAAAAAATAGTAATAAAGAACCTCACAAAAGAATTTTACGATGAGCAGAGAGGCACTGTAAAAGCAGTAAACAATCTAAGCTTTACGGCTTATGCAGGAGAAATATTTGGTCTGCTTGGACCTAACGGTGCCGGTAAAACAACTACTTTGAGAATGATGGCAACTTTAATGAAACCAAATGAAGGAACTATTTCCATCAATGGGTTTGATACAGCTCAAAATGCTCAGAATGTACGTAAATCAATGGGATTCCTATCAGCTTCAACTGCATTGTATCCGAGATTATCACCGAGAGAAATAATAACTTACTTTGCCAATTTAAATGGATATCCTGAAGAGAATACTAAGGAAAGAGTAGAAGAACTTATAAAGCATTTCGATATAACAAAATATGCTGACACTTTGTCTGAAAAATTATCTACAGGTATGAAACAGATCACTTCTATAGCTAGAACAATCGTGCACGATCCTCCAGTATTGATCCTTGATGAACCAAGTAGTGGGCTTGATGTGATCGTAGCTCAAAAAATACATGAGCATATTGTTGATCTAAAAAATCAGGGAAAAACTATAATATTCTCATCACACAATATGGGAGAAGTTGAAAAGGTTTGTGATCGAATTGGTGTAATTAATAACGGTAAGTTACTTACAACAGGCACATTGAATGAACTTCGTGAGATTACAGGTAAATATTATATGGAAGAAATATTCATATATTTAGTTCAAGAGTATGAATCAGTAAAACAAAAAAAAATAGAGACTTCAAATGACTAGAATAAAATTAAAGAAACAAACAACACCATTGAAATTTATTAAACACACACCTGTTCTTCCTGTAGTTTCAGAGAGAGATGTTAAAGAATTATTAAAACTTTTCGAAGAGCAAAATTTAAAAAATACTTTCTTTGCAGAAAATGAAGAAATCAATAAACCTGCAAACAAGAAATAAATCTAACATTATGACTACATTTAATAAAATAATAAATATTGAAACTGTTGATTCAACAAACAACTATGTAAAGGAACGCATTCTTGATCTGGAGAATGGCACTGTTCTTTTCTCTTCAGAACAAACAAATGGTAGAGGAAGGTTTGAAAGATCATGGTTTGGAGAAAAACATAAGTCTGTTTTCAGCTCCTTTTTGATCAAGGATATATCTGAACCAGAAGATGCTCTCAGATTTTCATTTTTATTTTCTCTGGGTATAAAAAACCTACTAAAACAATATATCCCTGAAGAAAATATTGTTTTGAAATGGCCTAATGACATTTTGATCGGAAATAAAAAGATTTGTGGTGTTTTGTCTGAATTTGCAAAGAATTGCATAATCGTCGGTATCGGAATTAATGTTCTGGATTTTGCTCCTGATGGCAAAATTGAAAGTCCATGGACTACCATAGAAAAAGAAACTAAACTAAAACTTGACGTTGAAACATTTAAGTTTGAGCTTATAGACCATATTAATAATGCATTCGTCAAATATAATGCAGATGATCCAAAGCAGATAACAAAAGTATGGGCTGAGCAGGCTGAAATTCTTGGAAAATTTGTAACTGTTACACATGGACATAAAAAGATTTCCGGAACTGTTCTATCAATTGACGACCTAGGAATGCTTAAATTACTCCATAAAGATAATATAATCAATATTTCAACAGGAGATCTTGAATACAATGATTAATTTTGAATTTGCAAAAAATGACATGATTAAAAAGCAATTATATAATAGAGGGATCGGTGATCCTAAAGTCCTTGATGCTTTCAAAAAAATAGACCGCCATCTTTTTATCGGTGATGATATTATTGATCAAAGCTATGATGACAATGCATTACCAATTGGTCATGGTCAAACGATTTCACAGCCATATATCACAGCTTTAATGACGGAATTACTTAATCCAGGAAATGATGAAGTAATTCTAGAAATTGGTACTGGATCAGGATTTCAAACAGCGATTCTTAGCACTATGGCTAAATTTGTTGTATCTGTTGAGAAAATCAGAGAATTATCTGTTCTTGCTAAACAAAATATAGCCAAACTGAATATTGAAAATATTGAAACTTTTGTTGCTGATGGTACTTTAGGATGGAAAGATAATGCTCCATACGATGGGATAATAGTTACTGCAGGCTCTCCTGAGATACCTAAACTTTTACTCGATCAACTTAAACCTGGTGGCAGAATGATAATTCCGTTGGGTAGAGAAGCTTTTCATGTACTTACTTTGGTATTAAAAACTGAAGATGGTTTTACTAAGGAAGAAATTATGGATTGTACATTTGTACCTTTGATCGGAAGAGGTTTTGCAGAATGAAAAAATATTATTTATTGTTCCTCAAAGGCATTGGTGTCGGTATAGCTAATATCATTCCCGGTGTTTCAGGTGGTACTATTGCCCTGATAACAGGAATATTTGAAACTATAATCGATTCTATTAAATCATTTAATTTACAAGCTCTCAAACTACTTTTTACTGGCAAATTTAAAGAATTCATTGAACATACTAATCTATATTTCCTTATGGCAGTCTTCGGAGGAGCATTCAGTGGTATCTTCGCTTTATCATTTGTGCTGGGCTCTTTATTTGAAAATTATCCGAAATTTGTTTGGGCTTTTTTCTTCGGGCTTATCATTGCATCGGTTTACTTTGTAGCTAAGAAGATAAAAAAATGGAACGTTGGTGTTATAGTTTCATTGATAGTAGGTACTTTGATAGCTGTATTGATAATAAACGTATTCGATCCTGCTGCTGAAAATTCATCATATTTTTATTTATTCATCTGTGGTATTGTAGCTACTTGTAGTATGATATTACCGGGACTTTCAGGTTCATTCATTTTAATATTAATGGGTAACTATGAATTAGTAATGATCCATTCCGTGAAAAATCTTGATTTTCATGTTCTTGTTCCTTTGATGTTTGGTGCAGGATTTGGACTTATAGCTTTTTCTCATGTACTTTCATGGGTTTTTAAAAAATTCAAAGATCAGACAATTGCAATGCTTTCCGGTTTCATTATGGGATCATTAACTTTACTCTGGCCTTGGAAAGAAGAGATTACTAAACAATTTGGTACAGGAGATAAGATCAAAGAAAAGGTTATCGGATATAACTGGTCATATCCTGCATCTTTCACTTTCGAAGAAATATTTGCAGTATCTTTAATCGTTATAGGATTTTTAAGCATTTGGCTGCTTGAAAAATATGCGGTTGACGAATAGAATACGTTCGTTACACGAAATCCGTAGGGAACGCAGGAATGCGTTCCTTTTTTCGTTTAATACGATAAATTAAAACGGGTCGCATTCCTGCGACCCCTATGGATGTTATATATTTTTCAACACGATTTTAAATTTTTCAAAGAAATAATCTATTTCCTCTTCTGATAACGTTAAAGGTGGTAAAAGCCTTAAAACATTGACTCCAGTGATATTGACTATCACTCCCTCTTTTTCAAACAAAGAAGTAACTTTATCAGCTCCATATTTCAACTCAATGCCGATCATCATACCAAGTTGCTTAATCTCACCGATGATATCAGTATGTGATTTTTTTAATTCTTTCAGCCTTATATTTATCCTGTTTGCTTTCTCTCTGACCTCTGAAAGAAATTTCTCATCATTGACCTGCTTAACAAGCTCTAGTCCAGCGGCACAAGAAACAGGATTTCCACCGAATGTTGAGCCATGGTCTCCCCTTTTAAGAATATTTGAATATTTCTTATTTACAAGTAATGCACCAAGAGGCAAACCACCACCAAGTGATTTTGCAGATGCTACAAGATCAGGTTCAATACCAAAATGCTCAAACGAGAAAAACTTTCCAGTCCTGCCAATACCTGACTGAATTTCATCGATTAGCATAATTGCACCGAAATTTTCAGTTAATTCTCTGATCTTAATGATAAAGTCTTTGTCAGCGATATTAACTCCACCCTGCCCCTGCACTGTCTCAATGATTATTCCCGCACATTTATCATTAATATTCTCTATAATATCATGCATATTGTTGAATTCAATACTTTTAATACCGGGGATCAGAGGTTCTATTTGATCAACAATTTTTGTTTTTGCAGTAACAGAAAGAGAACCTAAACTTCTTCCATGAAATCCTTTACTGAAAGATAGTATTACATCTTTATTATTTTGTTTTCCGTATTTTTTCATCAGTTTCAAACCAGCTTCTATAGATTCTGTACCTGAATTAGAGAAGAATATTTTATCTGCAAACGTATTATCACTTAGATATTTTGCATATTCACCAACAATATCAGATTCATAGAAATTTGAGATATGCATATAGCGGTTAGCTTGATTCTCTATAGCTGCTATTATCCTTTTATTCGAACTTCCGAGAACATTAACACCTAGAGCAGCTATCATATCAAGATATTGACCATCATCGGTATAAAGATAAGATCCTTCTGCTTTAATTATATTTAATTCTTTTCTGTTATATACAGGTAAAAAATATTCATTATATTTTGTCATGCTCTCTCCAATGTGGTTATATGTAATAAGCTTTTTTTTTAGGGAATTTACAATTAAAAAAATAATTTAAAATAAAATCAAAATCCGTTTCGTTTACTTAGTTGTGTAGACAATAAAATTTAAATTAGGAGAAGCAAAATGAAAAAGATAATTACAACACTAACATTGCTAACATTGCTGGTTGCAGGATCATTCGCTCAAACAAGCGCACCCGTTGATAAAAGCTTTAAACATGGAATAGGACAAGCAGACCATTCTGAAATGGGACGAAGAGGAGAGAGACGAGAAAAAGGTGATCACAAATTTGGACCAAGGTTAAAGGAAATGCTTAATCTTACTGATCAGCAGGTCGAAAAAATGCATGATATAAAAATTAAGTATGATAAGAAAGAAATAGATTTGAATGCTACCTCTAAGAAATTACGCATTGACAAGAAAGAAGCTATGAAAGATATGGAATTTACTAAAGCAAAGAAAATCACTAATGAACTTTCTGATATCAGAGCTAAGATGCAAATAATGGATATCGATCAAAAGCAAGATATCAGTAAATTACTTAATAAAGAGCAGATCGAAAAATTTAAGAAGCTTCATATGATGCAAAACAAGATGCACAAAAATGACAAAATGGGAAAGAAAGGCAGAATGGACAAGAAACACTGTAAATAAAATCTATTCAAAGAAATATAAAAAAAGGGCTTAATTGCCCTTTTTTTATTTCATATTAATAATAATACTCCCAATCAATATCAGCAAATACCTATAATCTGGTTTTTCATAATCCGGATGTTTAAGTTTTACATTAGCCATTAAAACGGATATTACTGAGACTAACTTGACTACCTGATAAAATTTTGGATCAATAGTTAGAGTGTATAATAAAACCAATATTCCAAAGGAAAGAATATATTTATTGTAAATATTTAACTTGGGATTTCTGAATAATATATAAAGGGTTTCTAAAAATAAAACTAAAGCTAAAGCTAATAATGAAAAAACTATAATATCCATATTTATCTCAAGAAATTTAAAACTTCTCTGAAAACATCATCTATACTTATATCCATCATACACTTAAAATGTTTCTTAGGACATTTCTTTTTACCATAGTGAGTACAAGGTCTACAACTAAGACCTTTATTCTCAACAACTACATGATCCGTTGAATAAGGGAAAAATCCAAGTTCTTCCGTCGTACAACCAAAGATAGCTATGATCTTCTTCTTAAAACATTCCGCTAAATGCAAAGGTCCGCTATCATTAGATATAACCAAATCAGAATATTTCATGATAGTTCCAGTCTCTTGTAAATCTAGCTTTCCAACTAAATTAATACAGCTAAATTCATTTCCTTTAGTAATAAATTCCGCTACTTTTTCATCATCTTCACCAAGACCAACTAAGATAACTTTTCTATTGATGTTTTTATCAAATGATATTTTCTCGACTAATTCTTTAAAATATTCTTTCGGCCACATTTTTGTGGCATAGCTTGCACCCGGAGCTATTACTATATAATTAAAATTGTGAAGATTATATTCATTTATTGTACTTAATTGAAAGCTTTTGACAAGTCCATATCTTAACGTCCATTCATCTGGAGTTTCAATACCTGCTTTGTTGAGAGCTTTAAAATACATTTGTGTTACAGGCAAAATCTCTTTGTACTTTTTCTTAACTATAACAAGCATTGATCGATCAAAAACTCTCTTATTATACCTATAAACATTTTTCTGAAATCTTGTAAGAAAATATGTATTTGAATTTTGATGAAGATCAAATATGAGGTCATATTTAGTTTTTCGAATATCTTCTCTGATATTTTCCAAACCGGTTTTATCTTTAAAAGTTAATACTCTATTCAATCTTGGATTAGTGATTAGGACTTCTGCAAATTTAGAATTCACCACCCAATCAATTTCACAATCAGGAAATTTATCTTTTAATACATCCAATACAGGAGTTGCAAGTAATATATCACCTAGTGATGAGAATCTTAATATTAGTATCTTCATGATTTTACCTTTTTAATATGAAAAAATGCGGCGTAAAGCCGCATTTTTTATGGTCGATGTACCGTTAAATTACATTGGAATTACATCTTGTGCTTGAGGACCTTTATCACTATCTACAACAACGAATTCTACTTTTTGTCCGTCTTGTAATGTTTTAAATCCATCACCTTTGATTGATGAAAAGTGACAAAAAATGTCAGTTCCACTTTCAGTAGTTACGAATCCAAATCCTTTTGAAGAGTCAAACCATTTTACGGTTCCAGTTTCACGCTCTGCCATTAAACAACCTCCATGATTGCTATTTTGTTAATTTGTTACGAACAGA
>JAQIDB010000162.1 GCA_027858225.1 Candidatus Delongbacteria bacterium | reverse complement strand
ATGTCCTAATGTGATATATGATTTTGAGGTTAACTATATACCTAAGAAAATATTAATCTTTTACACTTTTTGCAAGAATTTATTCTGTTAATTATGACACAGTCTGCCCACGCCTTCCCGCTTCGCAAATATAAGAATTAAAACATAAAAGAAAGATCCTGAAATAAATTTAGGATGACGGATGAAAAAAGAAAGAAAAGCACCAAAAGGTCACTATTTGACACTATGCTAATGTTATATTGCTCTTAAAAGATAAAATGAGAGTAATAAACAGGAGAAACAAAATGGATTCAAAAGAAATGGACACGACAAACAAAATAGCGATCTTTAAAGGCAAAGAGATTAGGAAAACTATTCATAATGGCGAATGGTGGTTTTCGGTAGTAGATGTGGTTGCAGTGCTTACAGACAGTACTAATCCCAGAGACTATTGGTATAAAATGAAAATTAGAGTGAAAAGTGAAGATGGAATTGAGTTGTCGACAAATTGTCTACAACTGAAATTAGAATCAACAGACGGGAAAAAATACAAAACTGATTGTGCCAATACTGAAAGTGTTTTCAGGTTGATCCAGTCCATCCCTTCACCCAAAGCAGAACCATTCAAGCGTTGGTTAGCTAAAGTTGGTTATGAGAGAATACAGGAGATTGAAGATCCTGAAATAGCTTCAAAAAGAATGAGAGAAATTTATAGAGCTAAAGGTTATAGTGATGCATGGATAGAAAAAAGAATGCGTGGTATTGCAGTAAGAGATGAGTTGACCAATGAGTGGGGTCAAAGAGGAGTAAAGGAACAAGTAGAATACTCAATACTTACAGCTGAAATTTCCAAAGCAACATTCGGAATGACACCTTCAAAATATAAAGAATATAAAGGTTTACAAAGAGAGAATCTTAGAGATCACATGACCGATCTGGAATTGATCTTTACAATGCTCGGAGAAGCTTCCACTACAAAGATAGCAGTAACTAAAGATGCACAAGGATTCGATGAAAATAAAGTTGCAGCAAAAAAAGGTGGAGAAGTAGCAGGAAGTGCCAGAAAAGACTTAGAAAGTAAAATCGGTGACAAAATTACGACAAAAGAAAATTATATAGAAGTACCTGAGAAAGTGAAAAGAATTAAAGGGAAGAAATAAAAAGCAATTTAGAATCAAATCCGAACTAACAGGTGTAAATATTTTCGATAAGGACGATTGGAGTAAAATGATAAAGTTTCTTGTTAATGCATCAGAAAGGATGTACAAAGCATTTAAAAATCCTGTAAAGAAGTTGAATGAGTGGGCGAAGAGATAGGTATGAGGTATGAGGTATAAGGTATGAGGTGGCTCATGGATTCGCTGGGTTGGTTGGAATGGAGAATTGAGAATTGAGAATTGAGAATTACAGTCAAAAGATTATAAAAGCAATTGATAGTTTATTATCCGAAAACAGATTCAGAGCAAAAATATTTTACTTGATATTAAGTCCATTGGCAATTAAATTAAGTTACTAGGATAAATATTAAAACAGGAGGTTTTATCGTGTTTGAATTTAATCGAAATAATGGTTTTAAAATTGCAAAATCACCTTTAATAGCAGGCCTGATAATAATTATGTTGGCATTTCTTTTTTCCTGTAGTGATGATGATTCATCTACTGAACCCGGAGATGGGATTCCTCCGTTGGAAATTACAAATTTATTGATATCTCATGATAATTCGTCTGCTATATTATCATGGACAAATCCAGTTGATTGGGATTTTGCAGGTGTGATCATTAGAAGATCTGAAAATGTATATCCAGCTACCCACACAGATGGGGACTCTGTTTTTATAGGTAATATCTCAAGTTATACAGATACGGGATTAGAAAATGGGACAGAATATTTTTATTCTATATTTGCTTATGATAACGATATGAATTATTCTGATGCAGTTACAGCATCCATCGTTCCACATATTCCTTTGGTAGTAATATTTGAAGATGATAAGTTAGAGCGGAAAATTAGGGAAGAAATCGGTATTCCTTCAGTTGACATTTATGATGATGATCTTTTGCAATTATATGAATTGGAAGCTGATTATGATAGTATTTCACATTTGTCAGGAATTCAATATTGTATCAATTTAACTAAGCTTGAGCTTGATAATAATGTTTTGACTGATTCAAGTGGTACAGAGTTACTTGGGCAACTTGATAAACTTGAATTATTGAATTTAAGTGATAATAATTTAACAATTGTTCCTGATCTTTCAAATTTGAGTGAGCTACAAACTCTTTATTTAAGTTGGAACGAACTTACATCGTTAACACCTTTAAATAATATGACAAAATTAACTACATTATCAATTGAGGGAATAGGTGATTTGGATATATCCCCATTAATAAATTTAATAAATTTAGAAAAACTTTTTGTTAGTTATAATGATATAGTTAATATAGAAACAATTTCCTCTTTGACAAATTTAACTCTACTTACTGCAATAGATTCAAATATTTCTAACATTGATTTTGTCGAAAACTTAGTTAATTTAGATCGTTTGCTTTTGTCGCAAAATCAAATATCTGACATAGCTCCTTTGGCAAATTTACAACAACTTACAACTTTGACTTTAAATGCAAATTCAGATATTTTAGATTATTCAGTGTTAAGTGATTTAAGTAGTTTGAAAACTTTGCAAATTAGTTACAATTTAATCGTTGATATATCATTTTTGAGTGATGTTGTAGGTTTGGATAATTTAAGTTTAGACAGTAATTTAATTACTGACATACAAGTTTTAGTAGATAATGAGGGACTGGGTGATGGAGATTATCTATGGATTAATGGAATGTCAGCAACATTAAGTCAAGATGTTTATGATACTCAAATACCTGCTTTGCAGAGTAGGGGTGTAAATGTTGATTATGATAGTTATAAATAGTTAAAAGAGGTATGTGTAAATTTTGCACACACCTCTCAACACAGTGCTGTTAAACGAGTGCTGTTAAACGCTCTTGAAGGCTCTCAATTATGAGAGCTTTTTTTATTACTTAATTAATTAAGTATGACCTTGTCTTTCAATAAATTAACGACTATCTTTTTAAAGAATAAATAAAGTAAAAAATAAAATTACAAAGCTAAAAGAATGCACTTTCTCCGAATTAATATTTACAAGCCACCAATAGTTCGAATGACTTATATGGAAATTCCTCACCAACCAAAGATAGGTGGTTAAGAAAAAGTATGGGTATGCACGGGTTGAGTTTAAACATTATTGTAACCGGAGAATATGCCCAGTCAGATATTGCTGTCAATAGAGGTGACAAAGAAGAAAATAAAAAATTATTTGATTTCCTTTACAAAATGAAAGATAAAATCGAGACAGCTATCGGTAATGAACTGATATGGGACAGACAGGATGATAAAATAACTTGCAGAATTAGATTCGTACAAACAGGTGTAAATGTTTTCGATAAGGACGATTGGAATAAAATGATAAAGTTTCTAGTTAATGCATCAGAAAGGATGTACAAAGCATTTAAAAATCCTGTAAAGAAGTTGAATGAGTATTTGAAGACAGCGATAAGCGATAAGCGATAAGCTATAAGCTATAAGCTATAAGGTGGCTCATGGATTCGCTGGGTTTGTGTGTAAGCAATTGACAGTTGACAATGAATAATTAATAATTGACCACAAATATACACAAGAACACCAAGAACCGTAGGGGACGGTTTCAAACCGTCCCCTCTTTTAAAAGAAAGATCCTGAAATAAATTCAGGATGACGGATTGAAAAAAGAAAGAAAAAGACCAAAAGGTCACTATTTGACCTAGTGAATGTTTTATATTACCAAAGTAGATGGTCAAAGGTACTATCTTTTTATAAAAATTATGGTTAAATTGTATTTATGTTCTATAGAAGAAAAGTAATACTCGCTTTGTTGCAGATTTTTAATGACGAATTGGATAAGATCCATTTCCAGAAACTACTATTTCTTTTTACAAAAAAGCAGAAAAAAACTGTTTATGATTTTATCCCATACAAATTTGGATGCTTCTCCTATTCCGCATACGCAGATGTTAACGCAATGGTGAAAAGGGAGTTTTTGACTGAAACCGATACGAAAATAATAAAGAAAGACCCTATCGATTATATCGAACAGCTAAAAAAGGAAGACGAAGAAATTTTAAGACAGATAAAATCCGAATACGGGAATAAGAGTGTTAGTGCAGTATTGAAACAAACTTATATTGAATATCCTTACTATGCAATAAAAAGTGAAGTAGCTGAAGAAAGGTTAAGTTATAAAGAATTCGAAAGAGTAAAAGAAGCGATTCCTCATGGAAATAGAACGACCCTATTCACACTTGGCTATGAAGGTATTTCGATTGAAGCATATCTGAATAAACTGATAAAAAATGACATTAAGCTTTTAATTGATGTTCGTAAAAATGCACAGAGTATGAAATATGGCTTCTCAAAATCGAGATTAAAGAATTATTGTGAGAGCTTAGGAATAGATTACATACATATTCCTGAAGTGGGAATAGAAACTAACAAAAGAGTAAAATTAGAGACTTTTGAGGATTACCAAAAATTATTTGAAGACTATAAGCGTTCTAATCTTTTAAGAACTGTTGAGCAACAGAAAACTATATTGAATCTTTTAAGTAAATATGAAAGAATTGCTTTAACCTGTTTTGAAGCTAATCCTGATTACTGCCATAGAAAACATCTTGCTGAATCTGTATCAGGACTTCCCGGATTTAATTTTGAAATAAAACATATTTAATATGGCTAAAACCAAAGTACTGATCACAGTAAAAACGTATCCAACATTATCAGGTAAATATGATGAGCTTGTTTGTACTGCAGGATTTACTGAAGAAGGGGAATGGGTGAGAATATATCCTATTCAATTCAGGCAAAAATCTTACGATCAACAATACAAAAAATATGACTGGATTGAGCTTGATCTTTTGAAAAATACAAGCGATTTTCGACCGGAAAGTTTCAGACCAGAAAATATTGATGATGAAATTGAAGTTATAGATCATCTTGGAACAGGATCAAAAAGAGATTGGTCTGCGAGAAAAGATATCGTTCTTAAAAATGTATATGATGATATGGATTTACTAAAGACAGAAGCTAAAGATAATAATACTTATACGTCACTCGCCACATTTAAGCCGACAAAGATACTTGATTTTACAGCTGAGCTTGTAGATCGTGAATGGGATCAAGATAAGCTAGATTCTCTTAATAGTCTTAATTTATTAAATTATACTGAAGATAAAAATTTTGAGGTAGTCAAGAAATTACCTTATAAATTCAAATATAAATTTGAAGATTCCAATGGAAATATAAGTAATATGATGATCGAAGACTGGGAAGTCGGACAGCTGTATTGGAATTGTTTAGCAAATCACAATGGTGATGAGGTAGAAGCAATTGCAGATGTAAGAAAAAAGTATTTTGATCATTTTGTGAATGATTGTGATTTATACTTCTTTTTAGGTACGTCTCAAGCATTTCATTTAAGGTCAAGAAATCCTTTTATGATCATCGGTGCTTTCTATCCCAAAAAGAGCATACAGAAAAGCTTGTTTTAATTATCTTATTCCACTCTTTTCTGGGCTAATTTGATAAAATATTAGAACGAGGACGATATGTACCAAATAAATAAAATTCAAAATAAGATCACAAAACTAAAAGAATGCACTTTCTCCGAACTTAAATTTAAAGAAAGAGAACGGGTTAAAAGATAGGTATGAGGTATGAGGTATGAGGTGGCTCATGGATTCGCGAGTTAAGCAATGAATAATTAACAATGAATAATTAATAATGAATAATTAATAATTGATACCAATAATTCACAAGCACGCCAAGAATGTAGGGGAAGGCTCCTCAGACTGCGTAATAATATATTTCTACAATTCATTTAAGTCTGACATCTCATTATTTTCTGCATTTTGAGTCATTTTCTGTTTTCTCTGAAAATTTTTATGATTTTGAAAATATCAAAT
>JAQIDB010000132.1 GCA_027858225.1 Candidatus Delongbacteria bacterium | reverse complement strand
ATTATATCCGTAATTTGAATTATTCATTTTTTATCACCTCTGAATTATAAAATTTAATGAGACTTTTTAGAAGGACTGTCTTTCAGATCACAACAATCCATCCTTTTTGTTCCGAATTCTTTTTTATTACTTTCTGCCAATCTTTCAAGAAAGGCATTTATCCTGTCCTTAATTCTTCTTATAAAGTTCTTCATGATTTTCTCCTTTGGGATAAAATACAGTTATTCGTCTATAACACTTTTTAATTTTCTAAATTCTTCTACTGTAATTTCGTTTCTTGCTAACCGAGAATTCAGGATATCAATTGCAGAAACTGACTTGTGAGAAAACATATTTTTAATTAAGTATAATAAAGATAATGTAATTAAAATTACTAATATAATCATAAAATATGAATAACCATTCCCATGCATCATACCTTCATTCATCCAACCGTCTGAATGAGCGAAAACCAGATTTATTGCTATAAGTATTATTGTGACTAGATTTTTCATGATAGACTCCTTATTTTTGATATTTCGAGATCGTTTTCATGATCTCTGTGATTTTTTCATCAATATCATGCTTGTCTTGACTGATCAGACTGTTTCTAACGCATGTATTCAGATGACTTTCTAAAATAATCTCTTCAACTTTTAAGATAGCTGATCGAATTGCTTTTGTCTGATTCAGTACATCAATACAGTATCTGTTGTTCTCGATCATCTTTTTTATGCCTCTTACCTGACCTTCGATCTTGTTAAGTCTTTTTACATTTTCTTCTATTTGTTTTTCGTTTAACATGATGATCCCCTTGAAATTATTTTATCGCCTAATATCAATATACGATACTATAGGGGGGTATGGTATGATGAATGGTATATTTGTAGGTGGAATTATAGGTTAATAGTCATTCGTCACCCTGAACTTGATTCAGGGTCTTTTTTTTTAATTTAGTTTTATATCCTTGCAGATTTATTATTCGCTAAATACATTATTACATCTCATAATACTTTAAAATATCAAATAATAGGAGACCAAATGGCTAAAAGAATGTGTACACGAATTGTGAGAGGACAGCATGCTATTGATGGTGCAGGCGTGCATTTGCGTAGAGTTCTGGGATTGAAGACGATTAAGGATTTTGACCCTTTTTTATTGTTGGATGGTTTTGATTCTTATGATCCTCAGGATTATATTAAAGGTTTTCCTTGGCATCCGCATCGTGGTATTGAAACAGTTACTTATTTGATTCAGGGCGAGATAGAGCATGGGGATAGCTTGGGCAATCAAGGTTTTATTCGGGATCTTCAATGTCAATGGATGACTGCAGGTTCTGGGATTATTCATCAGGAGATGCCTATAGCTTCTGAAAGAATGTTGGGTTGTCAGCTTTGGGTCAATCTTCCTCAGAAAGATAAAATGACTGAACCTACTTATCACGATATTCAGCAGCAGGATGTTATCGTTATTCAAGAGGAAAACGCTGTTATTAGAGTTCTATCTGGAATGTATAAAGGGAATGAGGGATCTGTAAAAAGTAAATATGTAAAAGTTCAGTATCTAGATGTAAAACTAGAGCCTGATACAATTTGGACTTATAAGGAAACACCGAACGATCAAACCTTATTCTTATATCTTATAGAAGGAACTTTAGCTGCTGATGATACTATGACTGAATTTGAAGAAAAAGCATGTGCCATTTTATTGAAAAGCTCATCTGAAAGCAGTTCTGATAATGATGAAGTTATTGTAAAAGCTGGAATTGAAGGAGCAAGATTACTTCTCATAGCCGGTAAACCTTTGAAGGAACCGATTGCATGGGGTGGACCTATCGTAATGAATACGAATGAGGAATTAGATAAAGCTTTTAAAGAACTTGATAATAATACATTCATAAAGCATACTAAACCTAAGATACTTTAGATCCATAACCATGAAGCTTATAGCGCTTACCCAACATTTTCAAATAATTTGTAAATGCTCGTAATAGGGCATTTTTTTTTCATCAAAATAGCAAAAGGTCACTATTTGATACTGTGCTGTTCTTATCTTGTATAAAACAACAAATTATGCAGGAGAAAAGAATGAATAATAATGAAATTACAAATCCCAATAAATTTATATTAAAAAATAAGATTTATTTTATTCGCGGGTACCAAGTAATGCTGGACAGAGATTTAGCAGAATTGTATGAAGTAGAGACAAAATATCTAAATAGGGTAGTTAAAAGAAATATTGATAGGTTTCCTATAGAATTTAGTTTTCAAATAACTAAAAATGAGCTTGAAAGTTTGAGGTGCCAATTTGTCACCTCAAAGAAAGAGAGTGCTATTAATTCACATATTTTATCATTAATTAAAGGAGGAAGGAGATATCTTCCGTATGTTTTCACAGAACAGGGAGTTGCAATGCTTTCGGCTGTACTCCGAAGCAATATTGCTGTAAAAACTAGTATAGTTATTATCAAAGCATTTATCGAAATGCGTAAATTTGTTAATTCTAATGCACAGATTTTTCAAAGACTTGATAGGGTAGAGATTAAGCAGATTGAGACTGATACTAAGATCGATAAAATATTTACTGCTTTAGAAAGTAAAGAAATAACTCCAAAACAAGGGATTTTCTTTGATGGACAAATATTTGATGCTTATAAGTTCGTATCTGATCTTTTCAGAAGTGCAAAAAAATCGATAATGATTATAGATAATTATATAGATGATACAGTTTTAATCCATCTGACTAAAGTTACTGAAGGTGTGAAAGTAAGAATATTAACTAAATCTATCACTGATGAATTTAAATTAGATTTAAATAAGTTTGAGAAGCAATATTTTCTAATAGAACTTAAAATATTCAAACAATCACACGATAGATTTATTCTTATTGATGAAAAAGTAGTTTATCACTTCGGTGCATCTTTAAAAGATCTGGGAAAGAAGTGGTTTGCATTTTCTAAAATGGATAAAGGTGCACTAAACCTTTTGAATAAGATTGAGGAGATTAAATAATTGGTGTTTTAATTGTGGCGAATTTGCAGTAATTAAAAGTCAAGTAGATTTGAACAGTGTTACTGATCAGCCATCATCTTTTCATAAACATCGGCGATTTCAGTATAGTTATTCAAAGCTTCAACTCCGTTATCATGTAGCTTGTAGATCCCTTTCTCAACTTTCTCAAACCACCCATAGAAATCCTTATTCAAAATAGAACCTGTTTTATCACCAGTACCAAGATCTCTGAGCTTCTTTGGGCTTAGCTCACCGAACTTATTCAAACAAACAGCTATGAAAATCGCATTTTCTCTGTAAGCTGTAATAATTTTCTTTCTCGTAGTACCACCAAT
>JAQIDB010000107.1 GCA_027858225.1 Candidatus Delongbacteria bacterium | reverse complement strand
ACTTGAAAAATGAATGAATTATAAACTAGTTCTTAATTGGGGTACTACAGCTTGTAACATTAGCAAAATGACTTGAATACCCCACTTGTCTTGGCTTAACGCTTTTTGCCATGACCGTTGTAAACTTTTACAACTTTGGCAAAATGACACCAACGTAATCAACTATGAGTCCGAACTTACCCTTACCATAGATTTAATTCCTTAACAATTGCGAGAAAGAAACTATGAAATTTTTACTTATAATAATCATCACCACTTCCCTTTTAATCGCAGGTAGCCCAGACATATTGATCAAGGAAGAAGCTATTCCTAAAAACTTGCAAAAGACTGTCTACTTTCTTGCAGACAGTTTAGATGGGAGAAATTCCACACAACTAGACAACTTGGATTCAGCATCCAGACTTGACTACTTAAAAATGGGATATGTCGTGAATGCATTATCAAATTATTTAATAACTAAATAAAAACAAACCACTTTTCAAATATGATAGCTGCGTACGGGAAGGGTTCCACCCCTTCCCACAGCTTATTTAAGAAAACGTTTACGCGAGGCCATAAGAGGTCTCCCCTACGAATTATATTAATATTCTACATTGATTTAAGAATTAATACAGACTATATTTACACACTTATATATAGACAAAGTATATAAGAACCCTTTCTCGGAGATAAAATGTGTGGAATAGTTGGATATATTGGGAATAAAGACTGCGTGAGCTTTTTGATCGAAGGACTTCAAAGAGTTGAATATCGTGGCTATGATTCTGCAGGTTTTATAGTTATGGAAGAAGATTCCATGAAAACTCATATGAAGAAAAGTGTTGGTAAGATAATTGACCTTAAGAAGAAACTAAAAAATTCTGACAAAGGTAATATCGGCATTGCACACACAAGATGGGCAACTCACGGTGAACCAAGTATTGCAAATTCTCATCCACATGTTTCAAATAATAAAAAGATACATCTTGTACACAACGGGATTATTGAAAATTATATATCACTTCAAAAAAAACTTGAATCTAAAGGTTACACATTTTACTCTGAAACTGATACAGAGATACTGGTAAATCTTATTGAAAGTTATTATACCGATGACATCGAACTAGCTACAAAGAAGGCACTTCATGATGTTAAAGGTACTTACGGTATTGGTGTGATTCACATAGATGAACCTGATAAACTTATCGTTGCAAGACTTGGCTCTCCCCTTCTTATCGGTATCGGTGAGAATGAAAACTATTTCGCATCAGATACATCATCTGTTGTAGCAAAAACTGATGACGTAGTTTATCTAGATGACAAAGAGATCGGTATTATTTACAAGGATAGAGTCATTCATAAAAATCTTGAAGATGAGATCCTTGAGAAAAACGTTGAAAAAATAGATATAGAAGTTCAAGAAATCGAAAAAGATGGTTACGATCACTTCATGCTTAAAGAAATATTCCAACAACCAAGAACTCTGATTGATACAATGAGAGGTCGAATATTACTTGACGAGGGTACAACAAACCTTGGTGGACTTAAACAACATCCTGAGGTTTATGATGCACTTATAAATGCTGAGAAAATTTATATAATAGCCTGTGGAACAAGCTGGCATAGTGCTTTGATCGGTGAGTATATGATCGAAGAATATGCAAAGATCTCTGTTGAGGTAGAATATGCATCAGAATTCAGATATAGAGACCCAATTATTACTGATAAAACGGTTGTAATCGCCATTTCTCAATCCGGAGAAACCGCAGATACATTAGCAGCTTTGAAAGAGGCAAAAAGAAAAGGTGCTTATACAATTGGACTTTGTAATGTTGTAGGCTCTACAATTTCAAAAGTTACAGATGCGGGTGTTTATTTACATGCAGGACCTGAGATAGGAGTTGCTTCAACTAAGGCATTCACTTCACAAGTAATGGCATTAGCCCTAATAACCGTAGATATCGCGAGACATAAAAATATGTCATTCAGAGAAGGTTACAAGATCGTAAAAGAAATGAAACTTCTGCCAACCTTGATAGATTCTATACTGGATAATGCCCCAGCCATCAAAGATGTTTCACTCAAGTTCAAAGATGCCAAGAATTTCCTTTATCTCGGTAGAGGTTTTAACTTTCCGGTAGCTTTGGAAGGAGCACTAAAACTTAAAGAGATATCATACATTCATGCAGAAGGTTATCCAGCAGCAGAAATGAAGCACGGACCTATCGCATTGATCGATAAGGATATGCCAGTAGTATTTATTGCTATCAAAGATGCGATTTATGAAAAAGTTATTACAAATATGAAAGAAGTTAAGGCAAGAAATGGAGTTATCATCACTATCGCAAGTTATGGTGACGAGGAGATCGAGAAATTATCTGATTACGTTATAAAAATTCCTGATACTACAAATCTCTTGATGCCTATACTAACCGTAATTCCACTTCAGTTAATATCCTATTACATTGCTACAGCTAGAGGATTAGATGTTGATATGCCTAGAAATCTAGCTAAAAGTGTTACTGTAGAATAGAATTATTACCGTAGAACAAAAGTGTTATCGTAGAACAAATAAGGGAGCATTATGAAATATATCGTTTTAGTTTTGATCTTAACAATATCTACACTTTTTTCAATTGACCTTGAAGAAAAAATCAAGATATCCTACGACAGTGGTTATAATCAGAGAGTTATTGATCTAACTGAAAGATTAGATAATACTTTGCAAAACTATGATGAATTGACCATGTTCCGTGGTGTTTGTTACTATGAAGTAGGCGAATTCAGAAAGAGTCGTAGAATACTTACAGAATTATTAGACAGAGCTCCATATTTTAATCAAAAAGATATTACGTTATATTACTTAGCTTTAAGTGAATTGAAGTTACTTAATACTACCACAGCTACAAATATATTTGTTGACCTATTAAATTCTACTAACGAAGAATTAGCTAAAAATTCCAAAGAAATACTTCATGCTGTTATTAAATTTTTACTGTCTGATGATGACTATTTAGAACTCTCTGACCAGATCTTTAACAAAGAGGTGTTGGCTGAACTTGAACAAGCAGGAAATTCGATTAAGGTTCTCGTAGTACTTCCATTGACCGGAGAAGATAAAGATGTTGGTAATGATATACTGAGAGGTATAATATACGCAGTCGATAAAGTTAAACTAAAGAACGATAAAACTGTAAAGCTAGATGTAATAAACTCAGAAAGCAATATCACAACAATGGTAAAGAAAGTTACTGAAAGACTTGAATCATCTAGGTATAATTTAATCATAGGTGAGTTGCGTTCTAACGCAACTTCTGCTCTTGCAGGAATAGCCTCAGTAAAAAAAATACCTTTGGTATCTCCAACAGCATCAATGAGAAATATTTCTTCAATATCTAAGAACATTTTCCAATTAAATACTACGTCTTATACTTTGAGTAGGAAAATTGCTGAATATGCAGTTGATTCATTAAATTATAAAACATTCGGAATTCTAGCTCCTTTGAACTCTGATGGAAAAGAATCCGTTGCAGGTTTTACTGATGTTATTTTGGAAAAAGGTTGTGGCATAATAGGTACTGAATGGTATTATGATGCTTCAAATCTGAGTAAACAATTATTGAGGTTCAGAGAAAATATCTGTATTACTGATTCACTTGATGTGGAAAAATATATGTCAAATGATTCTATCAAGACTGTTCCAGTCGGTGTTATAGATGCATTTTTCTTACCAATTCAGAATAAAGATGTCCAATCAGTTCTACCTCAAATGGCATTCTATAATTTCAAAGGACATTTCCTTGGCACATATGGATGGGACGACAACAAAACATTGGGCAAACTTGCTGAAAATGCAGATAGCCTGATATTTATCAAAGAAAGTAGCTACAATGTTAATAATCCTAAATATAATGACTTTGTTTATAAATTTAGAAGCGACAAAAAAAGAAATCCTAAGAAAATGGAGATAAACGGTTACTCTGTGATGGAAATGGTAATAAACCTTCTGAATAATAACAGCAATTTATCTCTACAGAGAATACTTTCAACCACTGAGGAATATAATGCAATAAACGGTAAAGTTCTATTTGACAAGAAAAGATCCAATTTAGCTTCTGACCTATTTACATTTCTGAGAAGAAAAGGAATTAAAAATCTTCAATTTTCAGATAAGACAACTGAAAATATTTTTGCAGAAGCTGAAAGATACTATAATCTAGGTTATGTTTATAGCATAAAACATGATGATTCACTGGCTGTCAAGAATTTCTTAATTTCATTGGAAAACTATAAAAATTTGAGTAGTGAAGATGATATGAGTGGAAACGAGAGCGTTGGATTTGTATCAAAAGAAATATTTAAAGATCTTTACAATAAGATCGCAGATTCATTCTTCAACTTTTATAGCTATAGAAACGCTGTGGCATTTTATGACACACTTTTAGTCGAAGATTCGTTAAATGTCGACCTTCAATTTCAAAAAGCCAGAGCTGTTGCAAAATATGACAGTGAAAAAGCTTTAGAGTTATTTAAAGAGCTTTCATCTCAACCATTATATTACTCAGAAAGTCTGCTTGAAACTGGTATTATTTATTATTCCAGAAAAGATGAAGAAGGTAATTTTATAGCTAAAGACAGAAAGAAAGCTATGGTACTTTACCGTAGATCTGCAGAACTTGGGAATCAAAGAGCAGTAAAGATACTTGAAAATCTTGAAAAAGAAAAAAATGATGAGGAACACAAAGAAAACATTATAGATTGGTAGTTCTAAAATAAGAGATAGATAAAATATAGATTGGTAGTTCTAAAATAAAAGATTAAAAATTATAGATTAGTAATACGGAGAAAAAGATGTCAGAAGAAACATTAGAAAAAATTGTATCATTAGCAAAAAGAAGAGGATTTGTATATCCAGGTAGTGAAATTTACGGTGGTTTAGCTAACACTTGGGATTATGGTCCATTGGGAATTGAGCTTATCAATAATATAAAAAATGCATGGCGAAGAAAATTTATCACTGAAAGAACTGATGTAGTTGAACTTGATTCAGCTATACTTCTAAATCCAAAGGTTTGGGAAGCTTCAGGTCATGTTGGTGGATTTTCAGATCCGTTAATGGATTGCAAAAAGTGTAATACTCGTGTTAGAGCTGACAAATTGATAGAAGAATGGAATGAAGAAAAAAATACTGAGATCTTCCCTGAAAATTGGGCAGGTGAACATACGCCAACTGAAGACCTTTTTAAATTTATAAACACAAATAAAATTGTTTGCCCTAAATGCGGCAAAATAGATTGGACTGAACCAAAAGCCTTTAATCTAATGTTCAAAACAGAGCAAGGAGTTATAGAGGGTGAAGGTGCACAGATATATTTAAGACCTGAAACTGCTCAGGGTATATTTATAAATTTCAAGAATATTCAGACTACAAGTAGAAAAAAGATTCCATTCGGTATTTGCCAGATCGGTAAATCTTTCAGGAATGAAATAACACCCGGTAATTTTATATTTAGAACAAGAGAATTTGAGCAAATGGAAATGGAATTTTTCTGTAAACCCGGTACTGAAATTGACTGGTTTAATTATTGGAAAGATTTTACTTACAAATGGTTTCTAAGTCTTGGAGTTAAAGAAGAAAACCTAAGAATGAGAGATCATGAAGCTGATGAACTTGCTTTCTATTCTAATGCTACAACTGATGTAGAATATAAATATCCATTTGGGTGGAGCGAGCTTTGTGGTATCGCTTCAAGAACTGATTATGACCTTAAACAACATATTGAATTTTCAGGCAAAGACCTTTCATACTTTGATGAAGCTGCAAAAGAAAAGTATGTTCCTTTCGTGATCGAACCTTCTCTAGGAGTTCAAAGAACTGCTCTTATCGTTCTTAATGATGCTTACACTGAAGAAGAAATAAAAGAAAATGATACTCGAATTGTTTTAAAATTGCATCATACTCTTGCACCGTTTAAAATGGCCGTTCTTCCGCTTTCTAAAAAATTGGGTGATGATGCTAGGAAAGTCTTTGATCTGCTTGTTCAGAAGCTTGGATGGAATATTGATTTGGATATGATCGGTAGTATTGGTAAAAGATATAGAAGACAAGATGAGATCGGTACTCCATATTGTATTACTTTTGATTTTGATTCTCTTGAAGATAATTCTGTTACTGTGAGAGATAGAGATACAATGGAACAGGAAAGAATCAAAATTGATGATCTCTTTCATTACTTTATCAATAAATTCATGGCTTAATTCTAATTTCGACGTAGGGGCGTAATGCCTTACGCCCCTACTACTAACAGGAAACAATTGACTAGACGTAAGAAAAAATATCAGCATAAGAAAGAGCATCCTTATTTGAAAAAGATGTATCGTATACTTAAGTATTATTTTTTGCTGATGGTCAGGAAAGAAGATCCTCCTGAAAAAATCGCACACGGTCTTGCCATGGGTATATTTATAGGTTTTTTGCCTATAATCCCATTGCAAACTGTTACCATTCTTGTTCTTTGTACTTTTTTCAAAACAAATAAGTTAGCAGGCATTATTGGTACGAATATCTTAACAAATCCATTTAATGCATTAGCTACATTTTACGGTGTGCATTTCATAGGAAGAATATTCATTTTACATGATTTCACTTACGAAGTCTTTAAAAATCTTTTTACACAGATCTCTGTTCACAATATAGCTGTATTTGGTAAAGACCTTCTAACTTTATTTTATATGATCACAATAGGTGGAGTCATAATGGGAATTATAACTTACCCTATAATTTACTTTATAACCTATAAATATATTGTAAAGAAAAGAAAGAAAATCAAGCATCAGAGAAAGCTTAAATTTTTACAAAAGAACGAACAAGTCGTTTTGTAATGTAAGGAACGCATGCATGCGTTCCCTACATTAATCGTCAATAAATTTTATATCTTTACTCTTCTTCATAAATTTCTTTAAAAGTTTCATCTCGTCATAATCAGTTTTTTCGATCTTACTTTTATCAATCTCAAGCTCATTTGCAATGTACTCACCAGTATAAGAATCGGTAGTTATCTTCATCAATTCTTTCGGTGCCTTTGAACTAAAAACACTGTCATACTGTGCCGCATTAAGATTCATAGTAACGATCTTATTTTTGTATGGAAAAATACTAAGATATTCTATGTAATTGATATCCCCTTTGCTCAAACCTCTGAAATTATTAATGATCGCTGTATCAATTTCAAACTTCTCCATTGAAAAATTTTGTAATAATACTTTCAACTCATCAGTTGAATATTCTTTTGAAGTTTCAGCAACTATCCTGTTCGGATCATCCTTTTTCTTTAATTCTTTAAAATTAGCACTAAACACTTCACCATTGATCCTTTTAACAGCCGAATAATAGTTGTTAGCTAGCTTTCGATCTTTTTTCTCAGCATTTATATACTGAACTACTAAAGCTGCAGGATCCTCAACAACATTAACCTGTACGTAACCTCCTTTACAGAATAATCTCGGATGAGTAATAGCTCCTGTATTTATTGCAAGAGGAACTTTCTCGCCTCCGTAAGTATTGAATACCTGAAAAATATGAGAAGTGGCTGACAGAACAAGATCAGTTTTATCCAGAACTATATCTAATTGCTCTTTTGAAAGATTATTCAGCCAATAACCTGTTCTGGAATGTGCTCCTGCAATAACAATATCTTTCTCAGTTTTTTCAATAGAATTTAGAAGTTCGATTAAATATTTTTTTGAGGTTTCAGGGAATGCGATAGAATCATTTGAAGGATAATCCGGGTAGAATAGAGAAATAAAATGAACTGTATATCCTTTTATTTCAAATTTGGCATAATACTCTGAACCTTCTTCTGTAAATTCTACATTATTTCTTTCTTTTATGTTTGTCAGATCAAGGAATTTTTTACCTTTACTTCTGTCTGCCTGTGACTCTCCGTAATATTCATTCTCTCCATCAGCCAATACAGGGTAAAAATGAGTATACCACCATTTATCCTTTTTTAAGAAATCAACGAACTGGTTTTTCCATGACCTTTTCACATGATCGCCTAGACCGATAACGAATTCAACTTTAGTTTCTTTAATCCACTTATCCATTCTTTTGAACTCTTTCTTGTTCAAAGCATCACCTTTATTATCACTCATAACCGCAAAAGAGAAAATACTCATACTATCCAGCTGTGCCATTGAGGTAATATCTTTGAATGGTTTTGCTAGGATTAGTTGAGTTGTTATCAATAATATTGTGGATATTATAACTTTTTTTATCATTCTTTTCTCCTAGTTTTATCTTTGTCATCCTCGGACTTGATCCGGGGATCCATTGTTCTCCACAGGTTGAAACCTGTGGTTATAAAGGTTATATCCCGTTAGGATAATAATCCCTCATATTTCTCTGTGATCTCTGTGATCTCTGTGGTTTAATCTTTTAATTGTACATCCATAATTATTTACGTAAATTTGTTCTTAATTTTAACTAAAAGCAAATAAATTATGAATTCAAAACAATTTATCGAAAACATTAATATCCTCAAAGAAGAATATCCAAAGTGGAATGCTCCGATAGTTACTCTGATATCTATCCAAACTAAAGATCCTTACAAAGTATTAGTCTCTACAATATTATCTCTGAGAACAAAAGATGAAGTAACTGCAAAAGCATCTTACCGTATCTTCGAAAAAGCTGATACACCGAAAAAGATGATAAAACTTTCTGAAGAAGAGATCCGCAAACTCATCTACCCCGTTGGATTCTATAGACAAAAATCAAAAACATTGATCGATACATCACAGATATTGATTGATAAATATGATTCAAAAGTACCTGATACACTTGATGAGCTACTTGCATTCAAAGGCGTTGGCAGAAAAACCGCAAATCTTGTTCTTGCATTGGGTTACGGACAAGATACTATCTGTGTGGATACACATGTTCATAGGATTTCAAACCGCTGGGGAATTCATACCACTAAAACACCTGAAGAAACCGAATTTTCACTGATGGAAAAGATACCAAAAAAACACTGGAAGGTCATTAATGATCTCATGGTCGCATTCGGACAGACTATCTGCCGACCTATCGGACCAAAGTGTGAACTCTGCAAAGTAAAAAACTGCCCCGTAAGGAAAGATTCGTAAAGACGTAGTACTACTACGTCTCATAAGAAAAAAGCCCGAATAATATTCGGGCTTTTTGCGCTCTGAAAAATACCAATTAATTCGTTGGTACTTTGAATCTCCAAATATTATAATGGTGTGGATCTGAAGCACGATCTGATGAAAAGTATATATAACCGTCGGTTGACCAATATGGTCCAAAATCCTCAGATTCGTTCTTTGTATGCTGCTGAACCATTCCACCTTGAGCACTAACAGTACAAATATCAGTATCTATTTTATACTCAGAATATGATTGAAAAACAATACTCTTACCATCTGGACTCCAATTTGGCATTATTGCATATCCATTGTCCCTATTTGTTAATTGCAGAGGCATCGCTCCGTTTATTCCCATAACCCAGATACAACCTACTAAATTATCATCTGTGTCAAACTCGTAAGAAACATATACTACCTTTGTACCGTCAGGAGATATCTTAGGATAGCTTCCTCTTCCAAGTAATTTAGTGTCATTTTTTTCTATATTTTTCAACCATAATTTATTCTCTCGGATTAGTTCATCATCGTAAACAACAGCATCATAAGTTTCACTTGTTTCCTCAGCCATTGATATCGGAGGAACACCTTGTTCATAAACAACAAATTTTCCATCCGGTGACCAAGAAGGGTTATATTCATTTTCAGTAGTACGAGTTACTTGTGTTTTTGCGTGGTCTTTAAAAGCATCTACATAATAAATATCGAAATTATCTCTATCCCAGTATTGAAAAACAATTTGATTTGTTGCATTACATAAATTTGGAAATAAAAAGTAATTTTGAGGTCCAGTTGTTTTTTCTGAAACTCTATTTGAGAAAACATAATCTTTTAAAGATATATTGTATGATTCCTGATCCTCATTCCAAACACTGTAAACCATATTCTTCTTTTCATCACCACCATTTGAAAACATCGCACTATTCTTACTATTTGTAACCTTTGATAATTCTTCCAGATATTCTCCATCTGATAACATAGCTAATCTTTCAGCAGAACATCCAACAAGTATCAAACTTGCTATTATTATGTATAACAAACCTTTCATAAGCTCCTCTTTCCATTTTATTTTATCGTACCTAAAATAAATAATAAAACTATAATACGCAATTTTATTCTAAAATTTCTAATTATTTCGGATCTATTGTTTTTTCAAGATCTTTGTATCATTATCCGGTGCTTTGTTATCTTTTGGGATTCTCCTATTCCTAGATTTACTTTTCTTTTTAATCTTCCTTAAATAATTAGATTTATGCGCCGGATCAGCCTTTATCAAATAATTCATGTAGATAGTATCAGGTTCTAAAGCAAAAATTTCAGCTAAAGCATTATAATTATTTCTAAAGAAAGTTTCTTGGTCTACCTTTTCATTTGCTTTAAGAATTGTGTAAATCGGTTCAACAAAGTATTTAGCTCTCTTAGATTTCCCAATATTGAGAAACAAAGATGCATTGTAAACAAAAGCATTTAATTTTCTTTGGCGAATATTAACATTTTGCTTCAGATCATTAATTATTTTTAATCTTTTTGTCCAATTTTTTCTTTCTTGAGCACTGTTAATAAGGTTTTCAAATTCGTACAATTGAAGATAATAGTATTCACCTTCTAACTTAAAATTCTTTTGATCTGTATATGATAACCTATCAAAAATTTCACCTAGTGACAGATAAATATAAAAGCTTAATATGGTTTCTATTGATGAAGGATATCTATTGTCTAGGTTTGGATCAGATTCCAGATCCATACTAAAAACGACATCTTGTTCATTATAAAGATCCTTATTGTAAGGAACACTTACCTTATGATAAGTTGTCAAAAAATTGCTAATAGTTACAATAAACTTATAATATCCATAA
>JAQIDB010000117.1 GCA_027858225.1 Candidatus Delongbacteria bacterium | reverse complement strand
ATAACAATGATAGACCACAATGGGATTTGAAAAAGTTGACTCCTGTTGAATACAGAAGTCAACTTTTAGAACAACCCCCTTTTTATCATTGTCCTTGACAAAGGGTACAGATTAATTTAACTGCCCTTTTTTTATTTTATAATTCTTTCTACTATTGTGCACTCACTGCTTTTACATAATAAAATTTCTTACTCTCTGTCGCAGAACATGTCCAACTTTCATCTGTAAAATCACCTGAAATATCTTCCTGGAATCCACTATAAGGATCACTTGAAGAGTATACTTTGTAGTTTGAAATTCCTATGATTGGATTCCATTCTATCAATGTTGTATCAGAACTTTTTGTGATTGTAATATTTACTGGTGTTGTTGAGATCAGGTCATAAGAAAATGTATAGTCCTGTGATGCAAAAGGAGGATCGTTAAATATTTCGGCAGAACCATCTACTACCTCAATATAGTAATCTACGACATTATATCCCGGTAAAGCCGGAATAGAAGCTGTGTAAAGTGAATCTCCGGCAACAATATCAAGCCCTGTTCCACTGTCATTCATTGAAATTATAATCGGTGCAACATCATAATAAGCATATAACTTAACTGAAGTTATACCTGAATCATCGTATATTTTCGTTGTGATCACAACCTCATCAAGATCAGTAGGATTTACGGGGTTATGCTGAGTTCCTTCTACAGTAATTGGATTGATTTCAATGTAACCTTGTGGCGTTAGGTCCTTTCCATCGAAAGCAGGATAATCAAATCCGTGTCTGTGGCATCTGAATGATGCTCTTGAATTTGGAATTGTTCCTTGAGTACCTGAACCTGCTACCTCAATTGGACTGACATATTCCCATACAACTGATTTATCTGATTGAACTTCGTAAAAATGAGCATCATCACCTTGACATATCAAAGTATTTCCATTGGGTAATCTATGAGCTCCTGAAATATGAGGTGAGAACAAATCTTCAGGATATTTATCAGTATAAACCCATGTTTGGTCTATTGGTTCGTAAGAATCTCCTAAAGATGGAACCGTATAATTTCCATTAATATCAACAGGAACTATAATTTCGTCAACACTGGAATACATACCTTCAGGTCTAATTGTACCATTATTATACACAGTTATATTGCCTTCACCTGGATAACCATTTTCCACCCATCTTGCATCATGTTGTTCAAAGAATTTCTGTTCATTATTTACCTGAGATCGATATGTTTGAGGATTCCCCCACCTGTATAAGATATCTCCGCCTTTACCGGAATTTCCACCTGAATCACCGGATGCTTCTGTAGTAGTTGTGCTATGATCAAGTATCCAAAATTCATTAATATTCCTTAAGCTTATTACTATTTGATCAAGATCGCTATTGTAGTCAAGCCCGTTAGCATGCAACCATTCTCGAAGGATTGTAGGCGTATAATTCACATCTATCAATTCAGGATGATCCTCGACCACTCCATAATTATCTTTAGCAGAATCAAAATCTTGTATCAGATGATCATACACTTCCCATTCCCATACAATATTACCAGTGTTTAATCCTGTAGGTTCAACCTCTACGATCTTCTCGATCCAAATCCTAGCAGTAGAAATTGAAGCTGGATCTCTTCCGGCATCCTCCATTTCAGACCTTGGTCTAATATCACGTACAATCATCAGTATATTTCCATTGGGGAGTGGTTCGATATCGTGATGGGGGTAATAATCCGCCGTAGTGTAAACAAAGTTCCAAATAACATCACCATCCCAGTTCAGAATTTCAACTCCATAATTTGCATCTGTCGTCTGGAATGATCTTATTAAATTTCCATTCTCCGCAAGATAGATACTAAGATTTGGAGCATACAGGCTTTTCCACTGATGAACGACCCTGCCATAATTATCTATTAAATAAGTATCTCCTGCTGAAGAAGGATTGAATAAAGTATAACCCTCATAAGCACTGTCTGAATTTTTTATTACTCCCATCGTACGATCAACAGGTAAAAGCACTGAATTGATAATTAAAATGGTAAATGATAATATATATATGAATAGATTTCTGCAGACCATCAATAACTCCTGGTTTTTATACTACAACCTTACGCTTTTAATTTATGTTTCTCAAGATTATTAATCATAATCATAACTATCCCGGAAAGTATCATGATAAAACAGAGGATCTGCCCCATTGAAAGATTGAACAATATAAAACCAAGCTGCTCATCAGGCTCTCTGACATATTCGATCATAAATCTTATAATTCCGTAAAAAATAAGGTATAGCGCCAATAATCTTCCTTTCACAAATTCATTTTTTCTAATGAACCATAATATAAAGAATAAGAATATACCTTCAAAGAAAGCTTCATACAATTGAGATGCATGTCTTAAAGTATCATCACCTGCCATAGGGAAAAACATACCAAACCAACTGCCAGTAACCCTACCATATAATTCCCCATTGATAAAATTCCCCATTCTTCCAAAAGTATAACCTAAAGGAACTGCCGGAATTATGAAATCTGTAAATTCAAAGAAATTCAATTTATTCTTCTTTGTAAAAATATAGGTTCCAATAAAGGCACTCAGAGTTCCTCCATGATACGACATTCCTGCGATACCTGTAAATCGGAAGCCACCTTCGAATTTAAATGGCAAAAATATCTCCAAAGGATTGTGTAAGAAATAATTAAGGTTATAAAAAAGAACATATCCTAATCTTCCACCTACAAGAACAAAAAGAATTACAGTGAAAAAATAGTTTTCGATAAGTTCTTTATCATAGTTTAATTTTTCTTTTTTTATTCTATGATTCAGAAGTAAATACACTGTAGTAAATGCAAGAATATACATTAGACCGTAATATTTTACTTGAAAACTACCCAATGAAAAAATTGTTGGATCGATCCTGTAAGGAATTGTCTGCCACCATGATTGAAAACTTTCCATATATATATTCCGGTTAATTTATTAGACAAAACAAATTTAATCATATAACACACATTTTGCAATTAATATAGTAGAATAAAACAAACATACATTTCCCGTTAATAAATTTGAATAATACTGACATAATTATGACAACAACCTTAATTTCTAAATTTTTCAATATGGGATCTAAGCCACTCAACCGTCTTTTTATAGCTATTTCTAGATCTTTGAGATTTTGGCACGCTATTTGTATTGATAGAAGTCGTTGATATGAAATAATAAAATGAAATTATAAAAAGGAGCACAATATGGGAAAAATAATTGGAATTGACTTGGGAACAACAAATAGTTGTGTCGCAGTTATGGAAGGTAATGAACCTGTCGTTATTACAAATGCTGAGGGTGGAAGAACAACTCCATCTGTTGTAGCATTCACAAAGAATGGCGAAAGATTGGTCGGTGGACCTGCAAAAAGACAAGCTGTTACTAATTCACACAAAACTATTTCTTCTATTAAAAGATTTATGGGAAGAAAATTTGATGAAGTTACACAAGAATTAAAAGAAGTACCTTATGAAGTAAATAAAAATAGCAATGGTGTTGTTCAGGTAAAAATCGATGATAAAGAATTTACACCTCCTGAAATATCTGCTATCATTTTACAAAAATTAAAACAGGCAGCAGAAGATTATCTTGGTACTAAAGTTACTGAAGCAGTTATAACCGTACCTGCATATTTCAATGACGCTCAAAGACAAGCAACTAAAGATGCTGGTGTGATTGCTGGATTAGATGTGAAAAGAATCGTAAATGAGCCTACTGCAGCTGCACTATCTTATGGACTTGATAAGAAAACTGAAGGTATTATAGCAGTTTATGACCTTGGTGGTGGAACTTTCGATATTTCTATCCTTGAAATAGGTGACGGTGTTTTCGAAGTAAAATCAACTAATGGTAATACTCACTTAGGTGGTGACGATTTTGACCAGAAATTGATCGATTATTTAGCTGATGAATTCAAAAAATCTGATGGTATTGATCTTAAAAAAGATCCAATGGCTCTTCAGAGACTTAAAGAAGCTGCTGAGAAAGCTAAAATGGAACTATCATCCGGAACGCAAACACAAGTTAACTTACCGTTCATTACTGCAACTCAGGATGGTCCTAAACATCTAGATATATCTTTGACTAGAGCTAAATTCAATGATCTTACAAGTGACCTTGTTAAAGCTTCAATAAAACCTTGTAAACTTGCACTAAAAGATGCAGGTATAGAACTTAGTGAGATAAAAGAAGTTATACTTGTTGGTGGTTCAACAAGAATTCCCGCTGTTCAAGATGCAGTAAAAGATTTCTTCGGTAAAGAGCCAAATAGAAGTGTAAATCCTGACGAAGTTGTTGCTCTTGGAGCTGCAATTCAAGCGGGTATCTTAGCTGGTGACGTTCATGATGTACTTTTATTAGATGTTACTCCATTATCACTTGGTATAGAGACTATGGGCAGTGTTATGACTAAACTTATTGAGGCTAACACTACTATTCCTACTAAGAAAACTGAAACTTTCTCAACTGCTGCTGATAATCAACCAGCTGTTGATATTCATGTTCTTCAAGGTGAAAGACCAATGGCTCCAGATAACAAAACTATCGGTAGATTCCAATTGGACGGTATTACACCTGCTCCTAGAGGTGTACCACAAATTGAAGTTACTTTCGATATAGATGCCAATGGTATATTAAGCGTTTCAGCAAAAGATAAAGCAACTGGTAAAACTCAGAATATTAAAATCGAATTCTCATCAGGTCTAAGTGATGAAGAAATCGAGAAGATGAGAGCTGATGCAAAAGCACATGAAACAGAAGATAAAAAGAAAAAAGAATTTGCAGATGCCAGAAATGCTGCTGATCAAACAATTTTCCAAACTGAAAAATTGATCAAAGACCTTGAGGATAAGCTTGATCCTGCTGATAAAGAAAAATTGCAGACAGGTGTTGATAAATTGAAAGAACTTCTGAAAGGTGATGATATTGAAACTATTAAAATGGCTACCGAAGAGCATAATAAGGTATGGCATGAAATTAGTGAGAAGATGCAAAAAGCTGCCGGTGGACAACCCGGAGAAGCAGGTCAAGAAGGTGCTGCAGGTTTTGATCCTTCACAACATCAACCTAAAGACGAAGCTAAAGCTGACGCTAGAGAAGATGTAGAAAATGCTGACTTTGAAGTTGTTGATGACGAAGAAGAGAAGAAATAAAACAATTATGTCATCCTGAATTTATTTCAGGATCTAAAAAGATCTCCTCCCAGAAGAAGGGTTCGTGTAACTACGAGCCTTTTTTCGTTTATATTCCTTTCTATTTATTTTCCCGTCTCATAACCGTATCATAGTAAATGACACATCTGAATCCAATATTACCTGACGAATTAGAAATATTTAATGATTTTCTGCTATATGAAGTCATCTCATCCAACTCAGATGACCAAGAACCACCTCTTGTAGTCCTATTTTTCCCGTAACCCAATCCCTTATTCCCCGGATAAGCAGTTAGCACTCCTGCGACCCATTCCGCAGCATTTCCAGCAAGGTCATACACACCATATTTATTAGGTCTGTAACTCCCTGTCTTAGTCGTACTACCTGTCATGCTC
>JAQIDB010000088.1 GCA_027858225.1 Candidatus Delongbacteria bacterium | reverse complement strand
GATTTATAATATGAATAATGATATTATAAAAATAAAAAGTATTGGTCCAGGGATAGCTGATGATGAAATTAATAAAGAGGTTGAACAAATAATTGATAAAACACGGGTACCGATTGGTATAAAAGGGAAAGTTTGAGAAGTCGACTTAAAATTGAGTTTAAAAACTACTAAAAAAACATACAATTGATGATGAGCGAATCATCATCAGAATGTTAAATCCTGATGAATCAAAAATTGAAGTAAAAAAAGAGTAAGTATGAAATTAGATTACGTAATAGAGAAGAAAATGGAATCGTTGTTAATGAATAGAGGGTATGTCCTAGATTTTTCGGATAATACTATGCAAATATTTGTTGCAAGATCTGTAGACATTGACATATATGAAGAAAAGTTTTCAAGTAACGGAACATCCAAAGCTAATAGATTAAGATATTTATGGTATAATTATCCTAAAAAAGTAGTTGCTAAATTAAATATTGATTTGCTAGTGTATTGGGAATATGTAAAGCATGAAAATCGTCTAGACCACAGTATTGCAGATTTAGTTATTTATAAAGAGTGTTTAATATATCATCGTAATTTATTGGACTCTGATGAAGAAATGTCAGGCGAAGAAATACTCAAGAATTTAAAGATTGAAATTCTTTCCCATAAGTTTATAATGGAAAATATAGAAAAAACAAATTCAAAGATTAAAAACAAAGACTATTCAGGAGCAATAACTAATGCTAGATCATTAGTTGAACATGTTCTGATGGAATTAGCAAGCCGATTTGAATATGAAATAAAAAATAAAGGTGATTTATTAAAACTTTATAATGAAGTAGCTAAGACAATGAATTTACAAGCTGTTAATTACGATATTGACGGATTTAAACAAATTTTAAGTGGACTCAATAGTATTATAAATGGAATATCAAACTTACGAAATGAGCTAAGTGATGCCCATGCTAGAAAGTATGAACCTACGAAGCATCACGCAAGAATAGCTATAAATAGTGCACATACAATCTGCGAATTTTTATTAGATAGTTATGAGCATCAAAAGAAAATAAAAGTAAAAACAGCCAAAATGAATTTGACGGCTTCGTAACTTTTTCAACACAAGGTATGAATAAAAAAATTATTAAAAACAATAAGCAAATTCAATTACTTTAAAAAACAAGAGATTCATTGTTACCAAAGCTGATGAGTGGAGAAATAAGGGTGTAAGTATGGAAAGAAAAATGACAAACAAACCGAAAAATGTATATGAGCAGCTGGAAAGAATTTTAAAAAGATATGGTTATAAAGATTTAAATACTGATTTTATCAACGGCTATCTAACTGCGATTGCATGCTCACCAAATACAATTGAATGGCATGAATGGTTCGATTATTTGTTTATTGAAGAAAGAAGTAAAGAACTTAAATGGCAAAATTCAGAAGATAGCGACACAGCTTTCGATATGCTTATCGGGGCATATGATGAGTTGGAAGATATTCTTATGGTAAATGATTACATACCTTACATATCCAAAGGTACGGAAAATATAACTCATGAAGATACAAAAGACTGGGTAGCAGGATTTTTATACGGTACTACTATTTGGGATCAGGATATTTTAAATTCAGACGAAGAACTGATGCGATATGTTACTTCACTGCATATATATGATAATAGTGATATGATGAAGGATATGGGATCTGATGCGCTTGAAAAAGCAGAGAAGATTCAAAAAGAGATGTATAAAAATAAACCGGTTGAGATCATATTTAAAGTAGTGATGAGTTTATATTTCAGGTCAAAACATAATGAACTGCCTTCAGAACCCATCAAAGTGGAACCTAAAATTAATCGAAACGATCCCTGCCCGTGCGGAAGTGGAAAGAAGTATAAAAAATGTTGTGGAAAGTGAGAAATATGAATACTAAACTAACAGAAGACTCCATAGAACAAAACCTTATAGACCTACTTAAAATTCAAGGCTTTGAATATTTCCATGGTGCTGAAATTGCACCATATACTGAAAATGCTCAAAGGGAAGGTTTTGATTCTGTTATTTTAGAAAAGCAATTTAGAACCTCTCTTAAAAAACTCAATCCTTATTTGCCTGAATCTGCAAGAGTAGAAGCATATCAACATGTTCTACATCTTGGTTCTTCCGACATCATGACAAATAATGAAAAATTTCATTACATGATGACAGATGGTGTTACGGTTGAATATTTTAAAGATAATGAAACTATTGGTATGCAAGTCAAACTGATTGATTTTGACAATCCTCAGAATAATATCTTTACCGTAGTGAATCAATTTGTTATAAAAGAAAATAACAATGAAAAACGACCGGATATTATTTTATTTGTTAATGGTTTACCTTTGGTATTTGTTGAGCTTAAGAGTGCTATAAGTGAAAAGGCAACTTTAGAAAGAGCATATAGACAAATTCAAAATTATAAAAAGGCAATACCATCTGTTTTTAATTATAACTCTTTATGTGTTGTTTCTGATGGTATAGATGCAAGGGTCAGTTCTGTTTCAGCACCGTACTCAAGGTTCTTGGCATGGAAATCTCCAACTAAAGATGATAACGATATTTTACCTGAAATGCAGATCATGGCTGAGCACTTATTTAAAAAAGAAGTATTGCTAAAAATAATTCGTTTTAATACAGTGTTTGAATCTGAAGAAGTTAAAGATGAAAAAACAGGACTATTTTCCCTTACTAAAATTAAAAAGGTAGCTGCTTATCATCAATATTATGTTGTTGAAAAAGCAATTGAATCAACTTTAAGAGCTTTAAATATTGAAAAAAATACTACTACTGTTCAAGAAGACCCCGAAGCTTATGGATTGCCATCTGTAAAGAATCAGGAAAAAGGAGATATGAGAGCCGGTGTTGTTTGGCATACACAGGGAAGTGGTAAATCTCTTTCAATGGTGTTTTATACAGGTCAATTAGTTGTTGAACCAGCTATGAAAAATCCAACGATTGTTATTTTAACAGATAGAAATGACCTTGACGACCAATTATTCGAAACTTTCGGTAATTGTACTCGATTGTTAAGGCAAACTCCGGTACAAGCTACGAGTAGAGCACACCTAAAAGAGCTTTTAAAAGTTACAGGTGGTGGAATTGTATTCACTACTATTCAGAAGTTTTATCCTGAAAATGGAGATGAGAATTTTGAAAAGCTAACAGATCGTGGAAATATTGTTGTTGTGGCAGATGAAGCACATCGTAGTCAATACGGCTTTACAAGTAAAATCAATGATATTGGAAATATAAAACGAGGTAATGCACAACATATGCGTGATGCTTTACCAAATGCGACTTATATCGGTTTTACTGGAACTCCAATTGAAAAGAAGGATAGAGACACCCAAAGAGTTTTTGGTAACTACATTGACATATATGACATTGCACAAGCTGTTTTAGATGGTGCAACAGTTCCTCTTAGTTATGAAAGTAGATTAGTTAAAATAAAATTCAATGATGAAGTAAGTAAAAAAGTTGATGACTTAGTAGATGAAATTGAAGATGCTACTCCTGAACAAATTGAAAAAGCTAAAAAGAGAAATGCTCAAATCAATAAAATTGTAGGTCATCCTGATAGATTAAAAGATGTAGCCAATGATATAGTAACACATTTTGAAGATAGACAAGCTGTTTTTGAAGGTAAAGGAATGATTGTATGTATGACAAGGCAAATAGCCGTTGATTTATACGCACAAATCATAGAATTAAAACCTGATTGGCATAATGAAGAACTTGAGAAAGGATCAATTAAAGTCGTAATGACAAGTTCATCTGATGATCCTGAAAGTTTTCAACCTCATCATACAAATAAGAAAGATAGGAAACTATTAGCAGCAAGACTTAAAGACAGTAATGATGAACTAAAATTAGCTATAGTTCAATCCATGTGGTTAACAGGATTTGATGTTCCTCCTCTTCATACTCTTTATATCGATAAAAAGATGCGAGGTGCTGCATTGATGCAAGCAATTGCTAGAGCAAATCGAGTTTACAAAGATAAACCTGGTGGACTAATCGTTGATTACATCGGAATAGGTCAGGACTTAAGGTCTGCAATGACAGAATACACAGATAGTGGTGGTAAAGGTAAAGCAGTTTTAGAGTTTGATGAAATTATAGATGGAATGAATACAAAGTTTGAAATTGTACATCAAATGTTTCATGGATTTGAATATGAAAAGTATTTCAAAGCAGATACGGGAGAAAAACTTAGAATATTACTTTCTGCTCAGAATTTCATATTAAAAAATGAAGAACTTAAAGACCGTTTTTTATCAGAAATAACATCTCTTACAAAATTATATGTAATGACAGTACCAAGCCCTGATGCTGATAAATTGAAAGATAGAATAGCATTTTTTCAAGCAATAAAAGCAAGAATAAATAAATTTACACCAAGTGGTGGAAAAACAGACTTACAAGTAAGCACAGCAATAAAGCAAATCGTAGATGAAGCATTGAGTAGTGACGGTGTCGTTGATATTTTTGAAGCAGCAGGTGTTAAAATTCCTACGTTAGATATACTTTCCGAAGATTTTCTTCTACAAGTAAAAAATATGGAGCATCAAAATCTTGCATTTGAGCTATTAAAAAAACTTTTAAATGATGAAGTCAAAGTAAGAAAACAAAAAAGTATGGTACAAGGTAAGAAGTTTTCTGAAATGCTATCAAATGCAGTCAAACGATATCACAATAATCAAATAGATACTGCTCAAGTTATTAAAGAACTCTCTGATATTGCTAGGGATATGAAGTTAGAGGATAACAAAGCCGGAGACTTAGGTTTATCAGCAGAAGAATATGCATTTTATACAGTACTTTCTGAAAATAGCTCAACGAAATATTTAGAAGATAATAAAATGAAAGAACTTATACATATAATCGTTGAGATTATTAGAAAAAATGCCACAGTTGATTGGAATAAAAGAGACGATGTAAGGGCAAAATTACGATTACTTGTAAAGAAAATTTTAATGAAATACGGATACCCACCAGACGTTGCTTTAATAGAAGCCGAAAGAGTTCTTGAACAAAGTGAATTATTGGCAAGTGAACTGACTCAGTAATAATTGCTGAATATTTGGGATATAGTAGATTAGTATCGGATTGGACATAATTAAGTTGCAAAAACAGGAGAATTTGCGACTAAAATAAAATTAAGTCGCAAATTTAACACTTGGCAAGTAAAAGGAATAAACAGGCAAAATGGATTTGCAGTTGCAAGGTACTGAATATAGATAGTTTTCTTAGGTTAATTGGGCTTTGGTAAAGTGAGGTTATTTAACCTTTACAACTTATCTTAAAATGAAAAGTACTATTGGCAAGTTTAGATAATTAAAAGAAGAAACCCCCAAGAACGACAGACAACATTGGCAAAATATCAATGGGTTACTTGTACATTTAACTCGCTCTGCCCCACTGCTTTTTGCCATATCCGTTATGGGTAATAATGATTATAAGTAGTTTATTAACATAGAAATATTTAGAAAAATAAAAATCATATAAATTGATTAAAAAAGGAGAAATGTATGATCAAGTTCATTAAATGGGTTGTTTGTATTATTGTTTTTGTTTTATCAACACATCTTAACTCACAAGCTCTTGTAGATGTTGCAGTAAAAGGAATAAGCGATAATAAAAATAACGGAGAACAAAAAGACAGGCAAGAAGCTATAATAGACGCTAAGCGGCAGGCTCTTGAAAAAGCTGGTCTAAAGCTTAAATCTACAACTAAAGTAGAAAATTACCAAACTACTTACGATTATATTGAAACCAAGGCTGAGACTGTTCTGATGCCCGGATTTCAAATCATTGACAACGGATACGGCTCTGATGGTACTTATTCAGTAGTTCTTGTAGGTAAAGTAAAATCAAATGTTGAGGAAGATGTAACATATAAAGAGCTAAGATATGCAAAGCATCTTTTTGAGCAAGGCAAAACTGTTGAGGCAAAAGAAATAATTACTAAACTCACAAATGACTCAAACACAGATTTGGCAGAACAGGCACACTATTTTCATATCAAATGGGTTGTTTTGAGCGAACTCAATAATAGCTCAAACCAACAAATTTATCTGAAAAAATTGTATGAATATAAAAAAGAAATCGATAAATTCAAAGTATATTATCCTAATAGTAAATATCAAAAATCATTTTCGCTTCCTAGTAACCATTTCAATTCTAATGAGCTATTTAATCAAGAATTTTTAGATAAAACTATTATCGATAATGATTTAACTTATTCCTTCGACTTTAAACCTGTAGAATTTTACGATAAAAATGGAGATGTATATAACATAACATTAAAGGCAGATGGTTATTATATTGAAGATTTGGATGATCGTTTTTTTGTAAACTATACTTATGGTAAGTTTACTCTATATATTAATGGTGATCAAGTCTTAAGAAGGAATAAATCTATACTAACAATAAAAGATACTCAAACAACTTATATGAATCGATTTACTATAAAATTTGATAATTATTCTACAAATGATTACTCCAATTATAAAAAGTATTACTACACTTCATTACCTGGTAGGAGTGTTCAAGCTAATTTCAATATTACAATTGAAGATCTATAAATTCACATAATTTGCTAACAATGAATGTGGTGATTTGAACATTCTCAATTTATATACCTTATTTAATTCATTAATTTGAGTAAAGATAATCACTACATACCCCTAACATTGGCAAAACATCAATGGTTACTTAGAGAGTTTAATTCGCTTATCACCACTGGTTTTTGCCATGACCGTTATGGGATAATTGCCGTTAATCTTAATGAAATAAAACATGGGAATACTCAAATTTGAACTATTTTAAAATAATTATTTTAATTTCTGTCACATTAAATTGTTTTGGCCAAAAAGTGTACAAGAATACCAGTACTCCAAAAGATGAAAATTTAAATATTGTCTTGAATGAAAAATTTGTATTGGATTTTAATAATTGTGAAGATTCATTCCTTTCAAGTCAGTTATTTATTCCGAGCCAAATGGATAAAGACTCTTCTTTCTTTTTTGTTGATTCAAAAAATTCAAAAGTTGTAAAGTTTGATAAAAAGGGACAATTTATTACCTCATTTTCAAATCCCGGTAACGGCCCCGGTGAATTTCCTAACCATCATGTGCAAAAATTTTACATTTCAAATGACAGCTTATATTTGCTTAATTATTGTGGATACAAACTCATTGTTTTTGACACTGATGGTAATTTTATCTGTAACCGTCAATATTCAATAGACTCAAATCCAGGTGGAAGAGATATGTTTGTAAGAAATAACAAAATTTTAATATATGATTCCTTTTGGGGGATGTATGGTAAACAAAAAACGAAATTGGTTCTGGCTGATCTGAATATGAAAACATTTAAGGAAATATATACTCAGGATTCAGAAGATACACCTGCAGAAATCATGTCAGGTAAAAATTCTTTCGAAGTAGCCTGTTCTAAAGATGAGATCTATATGTCATTTCCGGGAGATTTCGGTCGCTATTTGATAAATGTTTATGATCTTGCGGGGAATTTAAAACATAAGATCAAGAAACATTTCAGGAAAGTAAGAATTAATAATGATAAACTAAAGAAAAGCCTGAAAACAAATGGTATTAGTAAGAAGGGTTTGTCAGAATATAAAAATCCTATTGAATCTATGTTTTGCGATTCCAAAGGAAGACTGTTCGTTAATTCTCCAAGAGATGATGATAAAAAACGATGTAAGTACTTTGATGTTTTCCAGAAGGGAGAATTTATTAATAGGGTTTCATTTGGAATACCTGATAATATTGACTGGATCGTTTTTAAAAATGATTTTGCATACGGATTCAATTGTGAAAATAATTATATATCAGTATATGAATATAAAGATGTGAAGATATAAGATTAACGGCAACATACCCATAACATTAGCAAAATGACTTGAATACCATTACTTGTCTTGGCTTAACGCTTTTTGCTATGACCGTTAGGGGCAAGGTGTAATTAAAAATAAGATTAAAATATTCAATATACCGGCATTCTTAAAAATAAAAGACTTGACTGATGTTCAATTTTTTCTTATGTTCATAAATAACGAACATCTACATATAATGAACAAGCAGAGGTTGTGAAATGCTCAATATAAACGATATCATGAGAATTGGTGACAAATTTATTAAGAATAGTGAAACCGAAATTGATTATGAAATAGAAGGCAAAGAAATTATAATAGAAGTAAATAAGCAAAGGATAAAGTATAATTATGATATTCACACAAATGTAACTAGATCAATCCTTTCAATAATTCTAAGTAAAGTCTATGAAAAAAAAACGATTATAGTTTCAGATTATATAAATCCGGTAATCTCAGATGAGTTAAAAAATAATGATATTAACTTTATTGATGCGGCAGGCAATTGTTTTATAAAATCAAAAAGTGTTTATATTTTTATTAAAGGCAAGAAACATAAAATTCCTCAAAATAATTTATTTGTAAAGAATTATAATATAACGGATATAAAATTAATATTTGCAGTGCTAACAAATAACGAATTAATTAGTACAAGTCAAAGAAATATATCAAAATTTTCAAGAATTCCTTTAGGTTCAGTAGGCAATGTGTTAAAAAAGCTAGAAAGTCAGAAATTCTTAATCAAGTTTTCCTCAGGCAAAAGGATTATAAACAAAAAGGAACTTTTTGAAAAATGGTGCATAGCTTATTCTGATATATTCAAACCAAAGATCTTTTTTGGAAAATTTAAAGGTGATATCTCATTAACTGAAGACATAAATGGTAAATGGGGTGGTGAACCTGCTGCGTATTTATTAAAAAAGGTCATGAAACCTGAAATATTTACAATTTATGTTAGTAAAAATAAACTCAATGAATTTTTATTTAAGCACAGACTTGCTATGGATGATCAGGATGGCTACATAGAGATATACGATAATTCTTGGTTAGATAATGAAATTAACGAAAAAAACAAAAGTACAATCCATCCCTTTATCGTATACGCAGATTTATTGTCAGGTAATAATCAAAGGAACACTGAAGCCGCAAAAATAATTTATAGGGATTACATTGAAGATAAACTCAGATAAATTTGAACCTGAATTTCTAGAATGTATCGTTTTCATAAAAGAAATTACAGAAAAATTAAATATTCCATTCATTTTAATAGGCGCAACAGTTAGGGATATTATTTTTGAATACCAACATGGTATTAAAGCTCCTAGAGTTACGATGGATATTGATATTGCTGTAGAAATTGATACATGGAATTCGTTTGATGAAATTAAAAATGAATTAATCCAGAATTACGGATTTGTTACAACTGATGATGTTCAAAAATTTAGATATGAAAGTACTTTTATTGATATTGTACCATATGGAAATATTACAGAGAATGGAAAATTAGTTTGGCGTGAAAACCAAAATACAATGAATGTTGAGGAGTTTTTAGAAGTTTACAGTAGAGCACAAACTATTCAAATTCAAGGTTATGCCGAAATTAAGATCCCTACTCTGGAAGATTTGATAATACTAAAATTTATATCATGGAAAGATAGTTATCCTGAAAGATCTAAAGATGCTGAGGATATATCGTTCATTCTAAAAAATTATGAGAGGACATTGGACAAAAACCTTATATTTGATAATTACCCAGAGATTATCGAAAATGAAAAATTTAATCTAACTTTTGCGGGAATTATTATACTTGGAATAAAAATGAAAGATATTTGTAGTTTAAATATGATTGATAAATTGAAGAACATACTTGTAAGTGAAATAGACGAGAAATATAGTTTAGATTTGCTTATTCAGATGGAAGGTAATGTTGATGAATCAAGATTGTTATTACAAAAGTTATTGGAAGGTATAAAATGAAGAATGCCGGTATATTTTAATGAAATATAAAATTAATTACACCCGGGCCCCTAACATTGGTAAAACATCAATGATTACTTGGAGATTTAAAATGTATACAGCAGAATATTTTATAGATAAACTAAAGATGGAAAGTCATGTTGAAGGTGGTTATTCTAAGGAAGTTTATAAAAATGCACATACAATAACGGACGGTAGCTATAAAATAGAATTTGAAGACGAGAGGTCATTATCATCAACTATACATTTTCTTCTAAAGTCTGGGCAGGTTTCAAAATTTCATAAATTAAAGTTTGATGAAATATGGTTTTACCATTATGGATGTCCAATTATTGTACATATGATTGATGAAAGAGGTATATATACTCAAATGAAACTAGGGTTGAATATTGAAGCTGGGGAGAATGTACAAATCTTGATACCGGCAAATGTTATATTTGGGGCTGAGCCCATGGAAAAAGATTCATTTTCATTAGTTAGTTGTATGGTGTCGCCAGGTTTTGATTATAGAGATTTTATTTTGTATGAAGAAGAGGAACTTATTAGCAGCTACCCCAAACATGCAAAGATTATTCATAAGTTGAATGGAAATAAAAAATCAGAGTAGTTTATTCCTCATCCTCAGCATCAACAGTTTCTTCATCAAATTCTATCTTCTCAGGTGGATCTACAAGAGTTGAAACAAGAAGCCTGATCTCTGTCCCTTGATAAACGATCTCATCCTTTGGAGGTTTCTGATCGATCACAGTTCCCGGCAATAGATCCTCATCTTTATAATAAACAACCTCACCTATCATAAATCCACTCTTATTGATAATTTCAGCAGCTTCCTCAATATTCTTACCTTTCACACTAGGAATTACAAATTCCGTTGGATGCTTTCCCAAGCTGACAACGATAAATAAGCTATCACCCATAACGACCGAGTCATTGACCACTAAAGATTGGCCTATAACAACTCCTTCAGGAAAATCAACACTGAATTCATAGAGAATACTGTCTAAATATAGCTTTGAATCTAAAATATTATATTTTGCATCTTGAGGGGATAGACCAATCAAATTGGGAACTATTGCAGGAAGTCCTCCTTTTGAGATAGTAACATATATCTTACGACCTTTTTTACAGATAGATCCAGGTTTAGGATAATGTTCAACGATAATTCCGGGAAGAACCTTATAATCAATTTTCTCTGTAACCTCATCAGAAAGAATAAATCCATCCATTTCCAATATTCTTTTAGCTTCATCAAGATAACGTTCCGTCACATCGGGAACAGGATATTCATTACCCAAACTTGTATATGATGGCATAATTACATTGTCAAAAATGAATATTGAAATAAATCCTACAACAAGTATCGTCATTATGAAAATAGAAATTGCTTTAGTATTATGTGTAACAAATTTTAGTATCTTCCATATAAATTTCATAGTACTTCCTTCTTGTTATTTGTCATCCTCGTGCTCGACACGGGGATCCAGGGGATTTAATGAATTGTCATTTTCATATATTCATATCTTTCTTTATCGAAATACTTCTTTAAATATACTTTTATTATTTTCACCGGTTCATCTGGAAAGTCTTTATCATTTGTATGCATCTTAGAAATTTCTTCAACAACATCCATACCTTCTGCAACTCGACCAAAAATTGTATATTTACCATCCAATTCAGGTTTTGGTCTTAGAGTAATATAGAATTCAGTTGGATCAGATTTCATATCAGGATTTACTTTATCATCTTTCCTACCTGCACCAACTGCACCTCTAAAATGTATCTTATTAATCTCAGGATCAATCAATTCAAGATCTTTCTTCTCTGTTTTCCCTGTTTGAATTACAAAATCTTCAATCACTCTATGGAATATCTTCCCATTATAAAACCCAGATTCAATCAATTTCTTGAAATTTATCACATGGTTAGGTGCTTCCTTTTCAAAGAAAGTAATCATAATGTTCCCTTTCTCAGTCTCAAGAACAGCAGAATCAACATAGAAAGCAGTACTGTCTAGTGAACTCCCATAGATCAATCTGCATAGTAGTAATATTAGAAGAAATAGTCTTATTTTCATATAGATGAAAAATAAGCAAGATAGGGAGTTTATTCAATGAAAAAGATTTGTTCTGACTTAATTAACGTATTACCGATACGATAATCGTTTGTAGGTCGGAGGTAAACCCCAACCCCTTGCAGTTGTCAACTGCCAACTTCAAACTCTCAACTATTTTCAATTGCCTTTATAATATTATAAATATATATTAACTCAAGTGTATGGCTATAGGAAATTAACATTAATTCAAGAATAAAGAAGTTGAATGTGGTTGTTTTATCTTTAGGAAGTAATATCGGAAATAGGCAGGAAAATCTAAGAAAAGCGATTGATGGTTTAAATTCTGCAGGTCTTGAAATATTAAAGATTTCTTCGATCTATGAAACAGAACCTATTGGATTTAAAGAGCAGGATAAATTCTATAACATAGTGCTTACCGCAGAATATTCCAAAGATTCTTTAGAGCTTCTCTCAGAGATACACAGAATCGAAAAAAATCTCGGCAGGAAAAGAGAATTTGAAAATTCTCCAAGAACAATAGACATCGATATAATAACTTTCAATGATCAAAAGGTCGATACTGAGAGTTTAACTATACCACACAAGGAATATATGAACAGAAAATTCGTTCTGATTCCTTTAGCAGAGATAGAACCAAAGTTTATCTTCAATAGTAAAAGATCTATCGAAGAAACATTGAGCAAATGTAATGATAGCTCAGAAGTAGTAAAATTAACGGAACTCAACGATGAGATTTAATCTAGATCAAATATATATAGCAGTAGAAGGTGTTCCCGGTTGTGGAAAGAATTTACTGGCAAAAAAAATATCAAAATGGCTAAATGCAAAATTCATAGAGGATGTATATTACGCAAATCCCTTCCTGAAGGATTTTTACAACAACCCTGAAACTCAGGCATTACCATTACAGTTGTATTACTTGACAAAAAGGTTTCAACAACAGACGGACCTTCCATACGGTGATCTTTTCCAGCAAAATCTGGTTACAAATTATATTTTTAACAAAGATCAAATTTATGCTTCTTACAATCTTGATGATAGAAATTTATCCCTGTATAATCAGATATTGAAAGTGATGAATCCTCAAATCAAATTACCTGATTTAGTTATATATTTGCATTCTCCTAACGCAGGATTACTCTATAAAAATATTAAAAAGAGAAACCGGGCTGTGGAAAAAGATATTAACGAAGAATATATTGAAGGATTAAATAAAGGGTACCATTATTTCTTTGAAAGATTTAGAGACTGTCCTTTGCTTATAATAAATATTGAAGGTTTGGATCTCGAGAACAACGAACACATTAACACCATTTTCAAAGAAATCGAAGAAGGTGTTGATGAAAGTAAATATTTGAAAATTTAATAGAGCTGATAAAATGAATGGTTTCGTAGTAATAATAGTTTTAATTTTAATATATGTAGCTTTCAACATTGGAAAAATTGTAGGAAGAGCTGAGTCGTTTTTTAAAAAACCCAAATCTAAAGAAAAAGTTAAGAAGCAGAAAACTACTGGTATTGAAGAAGCTGATTATGAAGAGGTGAACGATGAACTATAAGGAAATGGTATTTTCATTAAACAGGATCGGCATTGCATTAGGATCTGAAACAAAGTTGAACAATTTATTTAACCTAATTGTTGATGAGATCATAGATTTTACGAACTGCGATGGTTGTTCATTGTATATTACTGATCTAAAAAAACAAGAATTGATATTTGAAGCAACTAAGACAATTTCATTGATTAGAAAAGACGAAACAAGTGTCTTTAAATCTTTTTCTGTTCCATTGGATATAACTTCTATTTCCGGATATACCGCTATTACAGGAGAAACTGTAAATATAACTGATTGTTATAATATTGATAATGATAAAGAATACGGATTTGATAAATCTTATGATGTAAAGACAGGATATAAAACAGTATCAATGCTCTCTGTACCAATGAAATCAACTGATGGAATAACACTCGGAGTAATCCAACTTATAAATAATTTTGATAATGACTCAAATATTGTACCATTTTATAGTGAATTTGAACAAATTATTCTTTCTCTTGCCAGTCAGGCTGCGGTAGCTCTCTCAAATGTAAGATTGTTAGAGGCAAATAAAAATTTGTATAAAGCTCTCGTAAAATCCTTCTCTCAGGCTATTGAAGAAAGAAGTCCTCATACTGCAGGCCACTCTAAACGTGTTGCGTATATCTCCGAAATGATTGCAAACCATATCAATAAGAAAAAAGAAGGTGTCTTTGCAAATATTACATTCTCCGAGGAAAAATTAGAAGAATTAAAATATGCAGCATTATTACATGATGTTGGTAAAGTTGCTGTTCCTGAAAATGTTCTTGAAAAACAGAATAAACTTTCTGATGATGAAATAGAGGTTATTACAAACAGGTTTGAAACCATTAAATTTTCTGCAACTCATAATATGGATAACCTTGAAGTAATTAAAGAGACTATTGATAACATAGATGATGAATTGAGTTTTATAATAAGTAAAAATTTACCTGGTTTTATCAGTGATGAGGATAAAATAAAAGTTAGAGAAATCGGATTAAAGATCTTCAATGATTTTGATAATTCAGAACACAATCATCTAACAGAAAAAGAAGTGTTCATGTTAACTGATTTTGTTAAAGGAAATTTCTCTCCTGATGAATGGGAAAAAATGAAAAAACATGTTTCAAGTACACTTGATATTTTAAAAGAAGTTCCTTTTACAGATGAACTGAAAGATATCCCTAAAATTGCAGGTGCTCACCATGAAATGCTTGACGGAAGTGGCTATCCACTTCATCTGGGAGAAGAAAAAATAATGCTTCAATCAAGAATTCTTGCAGTGGCTGATGTTTTTGAGGCTCTTACAGCAGCAGACAGACCATATAAAAAAGCTGTGCCATTGGATAGATCCCTCAAAATAATTGGATTTATGGCAAAAGACGGAGAACTTGATAAAGAACTTGTAAATATGTTCCTCGATGAAAAATTGTATGAAATATATTTAGAAGATAGAGATAATGATAGGATCTTTGTATAATGAAACCTTTCGTCTCGATCATATTATTCACATTATTAGTCACAGGTTGTACAATAACTGCTCCACGAGGTAAACAATCCTGGTCAAAAAAACCTTACTTTGCTTCTCTTATGCTGGATGATGTACACTACACTTTAAGTTCATTAGATAATAAATATTCACTGAATAAACCGGTTGATTTTAAATTAGTAATGAAAAATTCCTCGGACTCAAAAAAAACATTTAAAACAACTGATAATAAATTTGTTGTATGTACGATCAAGGCTGAACATACTAAAATAACAAATAAGATAGTATTAAACTCAACTGATATTATTAAAAAAGCAAACTTTAGTATTCTTCCCAACGAAGAAAGGGTCTTTGATTTCTCTATTGAGTTAAGTGATGATATAATTAAAAACAATAAATATTTATACAGTCAAATTAATTTATATTTTCTAAAACGACAATTAAGAAGAAATTCTTTAACTATTTACCTTGAAAGACAATGATCTGATATTAATTTAAAGAGAATAATTCGATATGAATTTACGGTTAAAATTTTATAAAACAGTAATGAAAATCTTTAATAGCGGGATTATGTTTGAATCTCTGTATCCTGAACTATTACCTGACATGGATGAACGAGGTAAAAGACAACTCATTAATTTAGTAAACCAATTCTTCAGAAATTTTACCATCGTTGAGAAAATCCTTATCAATAAGATCGATAAAAAAATTGATAAGCAAAAATTTAAAGTATCAATGTTGCTTTTATGCGCCGGTGTGGAATATTTCTACCTTAACAGTTCAAAAGATTACGCAGTTGTGAATGATTATGTAAATATCGCAAAAAAAGCTCTCGGATTACATCCATCCAAGTATATCAATGCGATTTTAAGAAAAATGACCGAACTGAATTTAAGTGAAGATGAATTAAATTCGATGGATAATATTTTACTTTCTCATCCTGAATGGATAAAAGATCGTATGTTTAAATATTATCCCAAAGAAGTCGCAGAAAACATACTCAGATTCAATCAAACCGTACCAAGCTTATATATCAGAGTAAATACTCATAGGATTGCTAAAGAGGAGCTCATAGCTCAGTTTGAAAAGGAAAATATTGAAGTAGAAAATGTTGAGAATTTTTTAGATTTTCTAAAGATAATTAAAGGAAATCCTATTCATTCGAAGTTGTTTGAAGATGGCTTTTTCTATATTCAGGATCCTTCACATTCATTACCTGTTCTGATATTACAACCAAATAAAAATGAAAAGATACTTGACCTTTGTTCTGCTCCTGGTGGAAAAGCCACATATATTCAAGAATTAACTAAAAACAAAACCAAATTATTCTTGAATGATATTTCATTGAAAAAAAAGATACTGATCAAGAGTAATTTTAAAAGATTAGGTCTAGATTTTAATAAGTTAACGTTTCAAGAAGCTGAAAAATTTCAATCTTTTGATGAATTTGACAAGATATTGATCGATGCTCCTTGCTCAGGTAGTGGTAATTTTAGAAGACATCCTGAAAGTAGATGGAATAAAGATGAAGAACAACTAGTGCTTTTAAAGAAATTGCAATTAAATATACTAAAAAGAGCTTCAAAATACGTAAAAAAAGGTGGTGTAATCGTATATTCCACTTGCTCGATATTTAATGATGAAAATGGTGAAATTGTAGAAAAGTTCTTAGAATATGATTCCGATTATGTTTTAGACAATACGGAAGGATATGATATATTTAAAATATCACAGGGAATGTACTCCGTAAATCCCGGAATACACAATCATGAAGGTTCTTTCGCTGCAAGGATAAAAAGGATTAAATAAAAAAAGGAGCGAAAGAATTCGCTCCAAATATTTTACTACGCCATATCCAAACTTTCAAGATCTGTTTCAAGTAATATTTTTTTAAGATCGATTAATTCAGCTTTAGTCAAAGTTATACCCTTTCTCATCTTTTCATTCGATGCATCCCAATCTCTTATATCAGCTTTAGCTTTTCTTTCATTCCAGCTAATAAGATTGATCTTTTTACTCCAACCGTTTATTTCTCCGCCTAAAACACCAAGATTCTTCTTAACATCATATTTTAGTTCAGCCATTTTCCAACCCCTATTTTAATTTATTTCTTGTTTTTTGCAATAGGTTTTGCAACCTTCTTTTTCTTCAATTCAAGATTAAAAACTGATGCCTCTCCGATCTCTTCTTCAATTCTAAGAAGTTGATTATACTTAGCGATTCTGTCAGTTCTACAGAGAGATCCGGTTTTTATCTGTCCTGAATTAACTGCAACAGCAAGGTCTGCAATATATGTATCTTCTGTTTCACCTGATCTATGTGATATAACACAAGTATATCCTGCTTTGTAAGCTGCTTCGATCACATCTAATGTTTCTGTTACTGTACCTATTTGATTAAGCTTAATTAGAATAGAATTTGCAACCCCTTTTTCAAAACCTTGTTTCAATCTATTAATGTTAGTAACGAAAAGATCATCTCCTACAATTTGGATCTCTTTTCCAAGCTTATCGGTCATGACTTTCCAACCATGCCAATCATCTTCTGCCATACCATCTTCAATTGAATAGATAGGATATTTCTTTACAAGCTTAGCATAATAATCCACCATCTGATTCGAAGTAAGTTTTTTCTTCTCTGATGCTAAATTATACTTCTTATTTTTTTTGTCATAGAATTCACTTGAAGCTGGATCAAGGGCTATCATTACCTCATCACCTGGTTTGTAACCGGCTTTTTCAATTGCTTCAACAATCAATTGAAGTGCTTCTTCATTCGATTTAAGATTTGGAGCAAATCCACCTTCATCACCCACAGAAGTACTATAACCTTTCTTTTTAAGTATGGATTTTAAAGTATGAAAAATCTCCGCTCCCATTCTAAGTGACTCTGAAAATGATTCTGCGCCGAATGGCATTATCATAAATTCCTGAAGATCTACATTATTATCTGCATGAGATCCACCATTAATAATATTCATCTGTGGGACAGGAATTCTCTTAGCGTTAACACCGCCAAGATATTGATAAAGCGCCATCCCACGAGACTCTGCTGCGGCTCGTGAAAGAGCCATAGAAACTCCAAGTATGGCGTTTGCACCAAGCTTAGTTTTATTTGGAGTACCATCAAGATCAATCATCATCTTGTCAATAAGAGTTTGCTCTGTTGCATAGTATCCGATTATTTCCGGAGCGATTATCTCGTTAACGTTTCTAACTGCTTTTAATACACCTTTCCCAAGATATCTTTTCATGTCACCATCTCTCAGCTCGCAAGCTTCATGTGCACCTGTAGATGCTCCTGAAGGAACAATAGCTTTTCCTTTAGAACCATCAGCAAGGAAAACTTCCACTTCTAAAGTTGGATTACCTCGCGAATCCAATAATTCTCTTCCAAATATATCAATTATTTCTGGCATTATTTTGCTCCTTTTATATTATTTCTTTTTCTCTACTTTTTCAGGCTCTGATTTAGTTTCTTCGGGTGGTGATACATAGTTACCAGCCCAAGGAATATAACTTGTAATTGAAACATCTGTATATTGACTTGAATCGGATAATTCTCCAACATCTGCAGATTTAGCGGATTTATAAGCAGAATAAATAGAAGTTCTATAATATTCTATAGAGTTTTCTATTCGACTATTAATAAAATTGCTCTTCATTTGTTGAGTTACCATTCTTGGTAGTTTAATATCTGCAAAAGAAATTCCATACATAAATATTAAAAATGCCATAAAAACAAATCCCTTTAAGACTCCGGCAATAAACCCCCAAGTATGATCTGCTCCAGTATCTTCATATTCTGGTATTTTTGCTATTTTCCCAAGAATTAACCCAAGAATTATAAACACAATAACAAGACCTAAAATAATTCCAGCTATTGCAGCTGCCATTTCAGGTATCAATGCTATAAGATGCCCTTTGGCAAAATTAGCTAGTATAGGTGAAAGTAAGAGTGTAAGAACAATTTTTTCTATCATAAATTTATAATTAACTACACCCTTGCTTTTTCCCACCATACCCAAGAAAAACATAACAATTAATATTGCTATTGACATCATTTTCAAACCTCCTAAATTATATAACTTGCAAATTATCGATTATAACTGTTACAAGTTTAGTTTTCTTATAAACTTTTTTAATAACTTTTTTGTTACCCTCGCAGTGTGAACTACTTTAGGTAGATTAATTATAAGAATTGAAAGTGTTTTATTCAACTCCGAAATTCTTATTTTTTCTAACTTCTTATTTTCTATGAGTAATGTAACAATATAATAAGCTTCCAAAAAGCTTTTAAAAGTTAAAAATTCCGTTTTTAATAATCTATCCATTTTAAGCTGCAAACTATTTAATTCACTGTTGCTTAGTGGATATTTTAATGTCTCTTCGTATAATAACTTAAGAAATTTATCAAAATTATTTACAATCTCTTCCTCAGATATTGCCAGTGAGTCTTTATTCATTATTACAATCAAATCATCAAGATTACTACCAAAACCAAAATATTTCTTATGTGAATATCCATTTTGAGATAATGAAGAAACAATATCAGGAAGCTTGTTTTTTATCCTAAGACTTGGTAAAGTTAATGCTGAGAAACATTTAATTCCAGTTCCATAATATTCTATCGAAGAAGTTAAATATCTATTATTCTCATCCTTTGCAAAAGATTTATCATAAAATAACCCAACAAATTTCTTTAGAATGTTATATGCTTTTTTAATCTGAGCTCCTTGGGCGAAAGAATAAAAAGTTAAATGATCTTTATAATTCAGTAACAAAAAAACTTTTCCTGTTTTGTAAGTGTATAAAGTCAATTTCTTTAGCTCTGATATTCTCATATTAGGTAATATCCTAACTTTTTGCATCATCGCCAACTCTGAAATTGAAAGCTCATGTAAATTAATTTTAAAAATAGTTTCATCCAATATAGATTCTGACAATATATCATCAACTAATTTAATTACTGCTACCGGATTAAATTGCTTTTTGTTAGCAGGAAAAATTATATTATTAAAATTCCTGACACATTTAACCGATGAGTATATTGCAATTGAATTCTCATTGCCTTTCATCCAAAAAGGAACATAGTTTTCATTAATGTTCATTCTATCCCTAAATTTAATTTATCTTATTATTTTTAATTTTGTCTATTATCTCACTTGCATTATATGAACTTCTCGTAAAAGGAGAACTATACACATTTTTAATCCCTGCGCTTATTGCGATCTCTTTAAATTTCTCAAACCATTCTTCAGTTTTATATTCCTGAACTTTGTAATTTAATTTTGAAGGTCTTAAATATTGACCGCAAGTAAAAATATCAACTTCAGCACCTACAACATCGTCTAACAGCCTCTTCAATTGGTCATCAGTTTCACCTAACCCAACCATTATGCCTGACTTTGTCAATATCGTAGGATCATCCTTTTTGATCCCTTTTAAAAACTCAATCGATCTTTTATAAATAGCTTGGGGTCTTATAATATCATACAACTCAGGAACAGTTTCAACATTGTGATTATATATTTCAGGTTTTGCGATTGAGACTCTTTGCCTATCAATTTCTTTACCTTCAAAATCTGGAGTTAAAACTTCAATAGTGGCATTAGTCAAATCTCTTATCTCTTTTATTACCCTTACAAATTGTTCGGATCCACCATCCTCAAGATCATCTCTTGTAACAGAAGTAATTACAACATGTTTCAATTCTAATTCTTTGGTCATTTCAGCTATATTTCTAGGCTCATTCAGATCAATAGGTGTAGGATCTCCTATATTTCCAATATTGCAAAAAGCGCAATTACGAGTACAATTCCTTCCTAGTATCATGAAGGTCGCTGTTTTCTTTATTCCAAAACATTCTGATAGATTAGGACAACGAGCTTCCTCACAAACAGTAAACAATTTTCTGAATTTCAAGTCTTTTTTTAACTTCAGAACTGTAGGATCATGCTTGAAATCTATTTTAATCCAATCTGGCAATCTTTCTCTTTTCAGGTGACTAATCTCCGTTTATGATTTTATATATTATTTCTGAAAGTTCAAAAATGGTATAAGGCTTTTGAACAAAATCTGTTACACCGAGGTCAAGGACTTCTTCAACTCTGTCATCTCTCGTAAAACCAGATGCTAATAACACTTTTATATCAGGATTTATTTTCTTCAATTCAATATAGGTTTCTTTTCCGTTCATTTTAGGCATTACCATATCGAGAATAACTGCAGATATTTGGGAGTGCTTCTCTTGATAAAGTTTTAGCCCCTCTGCACCATCACAGGCAGTAATAACCTCATAACCGCATTGAGTTAACATCGAAGTAGATAATTCTCTTAAAACCAGTTCGTCATCTATTACTAATATCAAACCTGAACCTTTTGTTAAGTGCAGATCATTATCTATATTTTTTATACCTGCCGAAGAATCATACTTTGGGAAATACACGCTAAAAATTGTCCCTTGATCCGGAGTAGATTCTACATCAATAAAACCATTAAACTGATTCACAATGTTATAAACCATCGTTAGCCCTAATCCCGTACCAAGTTCTGTCTTCTTTGTTGTAAAGAAAGGTTCATAGATTTGCTTGACAGTATCGCGCCCCATACCTATACCTGTATCTTGAACAGTTATTTTGATAAATTTCTGATCTGTTGGCACATCAATAAATTTGCTAATTTCTTGAATCTCAACGTTCTCATTGATTTTGAAAGTCAATATTCCACCCTGTTTCTCATGCTCACCTCTCATTATTGTCATTGCATGAGATGCATTTATGCTTAAATTTAATAATAATTGTTCGATTTGTGTGAAATCAGCAAAAATGAAAGCATTATTTTTCGTATCTATTTTCTTCATTTCAATACGCTTATCAAAACTATTCAAACATATTTTCTCAACATGATCGATCACTTCGGTTATATTCACAGGCTCCAAATTAGTAGTCTGTTTTTTTGATAGAGTAAGTAACCTTTGAACTATATCTCCTGCTCTTTTACCCGATTCTTCCATAATATCCAAGTATTCTTTCAAAAGTTCTTTCGATAATTCTTCGTTTTTATTGAGTTTATAATTCAATATTGAAATTGCACCTACAATTCCACTTAATATGTTATTAAAATCATGGGCTATCCCTCCTGCTAAGGTACCTATCGTCTCCATTTTCTGAGCCTGAAGAAGTTGTTGCTCCTTATTCTTAACATCTGTAATATCGTCTATTCTTATCACATTCCCCTGTATACCGTTAGCAACTAATGGAAATACGTGAATATTTAAATTTCTTTTCTCACCGCTCCATATTGATTCTTTGTAATACTCTTTCTGATTTTTTTCTTCGTGTAAAGATGCCAATGTACTCTTATCAATACCAAGATCTGGTAGTAACTCCCAAATAATTTTACCTTTTGCATCATTCTTTGTCACACCTGTAAAATCTACAGCTGATTGGTTCCATTGAGTGATCATTCCCACTTTATCTAAAGCAATTAACGAAGATGGCATAGATTCAATTATATTTAATAAATAATTTTGTAAATATTTTACTTTGGAAAAACTCTGACCAAGATTTGAAGCCATATCATTGTAAGCTTCTGACAGCAAAAATATCTCATCCGAAGTATTTACAACAATCTTTTCTATAGGTCTTTCATTCTCGATTTGTACCGATGTTTCTTGAATGCTATTTAATAATCGAATAATTGGCATTATCAATTTAAATCGAATAAAAATCATACTCAGTAAAATTAAAAATGTTAATCCAAGAAAGAAAATAGTTAGATAGAATTTTACTCGATTAAGATACACCATGTCATCTTTAGCTAGTATCATACCATAGTGTTTTTCATCGAAAGAAAGAAGTGAAAAAACTGACGCATGATACTTTACTCCTAAAACATCAATAACATCCATTGGGTTCAAGTAATCAGAATTATCCACCTTAATAAATCCTTTTCTTAGATTTCGACCATAATCATCAAATAATGTCGAATAAACATTGATCTGCCTTTCATTACTTTTCTTTAGAAGAACAAAATCCAATTCCATAATATTACTTAAATCGTATAACATTTGCTCAGAAAGTATCTTACCAAATAGAATAGTAATGTTTTCGTCTTTTTTTCTACCTACTTTAAGGTCTATTTTTACCTGAGTAATGAACTTGGAGTTAAAGTAACTTATTTCAGGATTGGTGTTTTTCTTTTCTAAAAACTCATTCGTGATTTGTATAAATTTACCAGTCTGATACAAAATACTGTCGTTATTATCATATATGTAAATAAAATCCAAATCATTCTCTGCTAGCATATGATATAGTGATATTTGAATCAAGTCATTGTTATGAAGTTCGTTTGTTAATGAATTTATGAACTTCGAATCGTTTTTCATTTTTAACATACTTGCTTTTAGTAGCTTGAGCTCGTTAGAAAAATTTGCGAGAACATAATTTTTACCCCAGCCAAGTGAGGATTCAATATTCTCACAATATTTATCTTCTAAGTGATTAAAAACAAAAAATGTAGCAACCCCAGTAGGAAGTATGATCGCAATGAAAAAAATAAAGAATAGCTTATAAAACAATCTTTTTTTTATCAGTCGTAGCATTTATCAGATCTCAAATTATTATAAGGTTTCATTAACTTCTACTATTCTACCGTTTCGATGTGTTTTTACAATTTTAATTAGTTTAATATGTTGTTTAAGGATTTCTCTCATCTGCTTTTGAAATACCATTTCAAGCTCCACATTCATATCTGTGAACTCTATATATTGGTCCCCTCCATCAAAAATATACTTTGTTAAAGCAACTGAGTATTTTTTATCCAAATTCAATTTTTCTCCATTGATCGTCACACTATCTTGAATTACTCTCTTTGAGACTTCTTTACTTAAATCGAATTTAAACCTAATACCTGATACTTGCAAGAAACTTTTACTCATTTTTAGGGAACAGCTACTTTCAAGAATTCTGAGTAATTGTTTGCCGGTTAAAGATACTTTTACAATAGTTCCCTCATATGGCAAAACGTTATATAGATCCATTAAAGTTATAGGCCCTTTCTTAAACCCGTTTCGTATTTTCCCGCTATTCAATAACATTACATCAGTTTTTGTATAGTCTCGAATGACGTCACTTATGAAATCTCCCAAGTAAGATTCTTTACTAAAAATACCACCTTCTAAATGTTTAATATTATTTTCTGAATATCCAAGTATTTCTCCGGCTGTTTCATTAACCAATTCGTTTAAATTGTGAAGAGTTTTTGATATTTCGTTATCTGGATCAATACTATCTGAATTGATCCAATATATCTCAGAAAAATCCTGATCAGATCCATTTTGGAATCTATAAAGTAATAGTTCTTCTCCGTTTATATCTGAAGAAATAAGCTTTACTGTTTTACTTGTATTACATATGCAGTCAGGATCATTTCTTGCTTCTTTACTTGAAGTACCAATAAAAGTATCAATCTCAGAATCTTTAATCATTTCATAGAATTGATAATGGTAATCCGAAGAAACGGGACCTACGATACACTTAAAATCACCAATTGCGATGATTCTTTCTATACCTTTCTTTTTTAATATTCTAACATATTTTGTCACTGTATCAATAGGATCCAAGAGTAATAGTTTATTTACATCTTTTTCCAGATTAGCTCTCATTATCTTTGATGAACTAATACCAATAATAGCTATTTTTTTATCAGGCAAAATAACGTATGGTTTTATAAAATCAAATCTACTGCTATCTTTTTTAACAATATTTGCAGAAAGAAGTGGGAAATTTGCCTTTTTTGATAAAGATTCCAATACATCAAGACCAAAATAGAATTCTCTATGACCTATGACCAAGCCATTGAAATTAAGTTCATTCATTAGGCTTATTACAGCTTTTCCAGAAGTAAAATAAGCTTCAACTTTGCCATAAATAAAGTTTGAATTTCCAAATAATAGCACTTTGCCATTTCTTTTATCATTTCTAATCTCTTTTACCTTAGAAGATAATAAACTAAAACCTCCAGTCTTTAATCCATTTTTTTCTTTTGGAAAAATTTGACCGTTCATAGAATTTACGGATAATATTGTGTACGTACTACTATCAATTTTCGAACATGATAGGAAAACAAATAAAACGAATAAAAGAAAAATATACTTTTTCATAATTCCTCCCATTTTTAATATTCCAACTCTCTAAAATACTTCTTTATTTTAATTTTATAATCGTTGCTATAATCATCTTTCAAAGACCTTATAAGATTTTCTCTGAGAGTATTCTCAATATTTATATCTAATTGACCAGGATCAATCGCAAACTTACTACTTCCTTTACTTTCCCTTTTTCTTGAGTATTTTTCTCTTTTGACAGATTCAATTGCATCGAGCAATTTATTTAGGATCTGCTTTTGTTTTTTTAAGGTTGATTTATCCAATTTTTTATTTTTTAAATCATTAGATACTTCATTCATAGATTTGCCAATATTACCAAGTTTTTTACCCAAACCTGAATTCATAGAATTATTACCAGAATTTGGGTCAGGGTTATTCCCCTTTCCGCCCTTTCCATTTTTCCCTTGGTTTCCAGGAGCACCTTGATTACCAGGAGAACCAGGACTTCCAGTTTCTCCTGGACTGCCACTCTCACCGGGATTTCCTTCAGAACCACTTTTTGGCATACCCATATCAGATTGCATTTGAGATAAAGCTTCAGACAATTGTGATTGTTCCTGTGCTAACTTATTCATCATCTCTTGCATTTTTGACATAGAGTTCTGTCCAGATTGATCTCCTTGCATTGCATTTTGACTTTCTGAGTTCAGTGCGGCTTGCATAGCAGCCATTTCTTCCATCTTTTTCAACATCTCTTCTAAACCAGAAGCTGATTTTGAATTGTTCATTTCATCTTTAGCCTTGTCAAGGAGTACAATAAGTTGATTTACAGTACCCATGATATACTTATGTCTATCTGTTGAAACAGAAAAATGACGATTTTCTAGTATTCTCGAGATCGTATCAAATTGCTCGAGTATTCTTCCAACTTTTGCGATAACTTGATTATCAACAAAAAAAGTTTTCTTTGCTACAGAGAATATCTTTGGATTTATGTCCTTGAATAATTTCTCTATTCCTGCATTCCTTTTAATTAACTCTACTGCATGACTGGAATTGTAAGCTAATTTATTTGAGAAATTCTTTAGCTTCTCTATTTCATTAGAGATAAATAATAATTCAGAGATTATTATATCCAGCTCTTTGCTAATCTCATCTTTCTTTTCTTCAACAATCTTATCTTTGATATCAGTAAGAGAATTTTTTATTCCAAGAAAATCATTTCTAAGATTTTCTCCCGACTCGCCAGCTTTCTCCTTATCTGAAAGATTTAGATTTTCTTTCATATCTGTAAATTCATCAGGTATTTTTTCAGAACTAACATCATTGACGAGATTCTCTAATTCCTGTTTTACATTACTATCTTTCATCTCATTTTTTAGAGAATGTACTTCATTTTTCAATAGATTAAATGAATCTTCAATTTTTCCCTCTTTATCAACCAATTGTTTCTCAATATCTGACAATTCAGGTATTTGATCATTAATAATGTTTTGCTCTTTGATCATTTCTTCAGATAATTTTATTAATTTATCCAGTTGATACTCTTGCTTAATCTGCTGCAATATCTCCAATGTCTTATCCAGTCCCTTTTGAAATTCTTCCTGCTGTTCTTCAAACCCTTCTAAAAGCTCATTCATTTTATTTTTATCAAGTTCTGTACTTTTTGACAATTCTGACAGCTTTTCAAGTTTTTCCTTCATGTCTTTTGTTAGTAGCTCTCCTACCATTTTCTGGAGTTCTTTATACTTTTTCATTGTTTCTGTACTAAGCATCGTATTTTTATCTAGCAGATCAATATTCTTTTGTATTTGCTGCTCAACATTTTTGATATTGTCTAGCATCTTATTTTGCTCATCCGCTATCTTGTTTATATCCTTACGATCTTGCCATTCAACTACATTTTCTTTTCTTAATTTTTGCGTAAGCTCCTCTATATCTTCTCTGATTTTACTATTTCGTAAAATTTCAGATTTTATAGCTTTATTTTGAGTTTCGTAGTTACTTGCAGTTTCTTCAAAAAGCTGTTCTAATGAAGGAACTATTAAAAAAAGATGCTTTGAATCAGTGAACTTTGGTCCTGAGATATTATCATTGTCGTAAGCTCGAATAAAGATCTCTACTTTATCATCCGGTAGAAGATTAAGTCCTTCGATTATTTTCAAGGTATTAACAACACATACTCCATCCGATTTTTGTTCGAATGATATTTTCTCTGATATAAATCGAGAATTATCTTTTGAGTCAAATGTAGAAAAAGCAAGTATTTTTCTAGAATAAAGAGAGATATTCTTAATTGAAAAATCATCAAATGCTGTGGCAAATATTGGAAATTCCAAGTTTTCACCTAACTGAAAATTATCATCTGGTAGAATCAAATTAACTATTGGGTAACTATCATTCAAAATATTTGCTTTGTATACAATAGGATTATTATTCGATATCAATAAGGAATCAGATGAATAATACAATTTGAAATAGAATTCAGTGTCTTTATACATCTTCGTTTTATATTTAAAAGTCGTTTTATTCTTTTCAAGTTTTTCTGAAAAAAAATCTTTTTTATGCTTGTATAATATTTTCAAAGAATCCAGTTCATTAGATGGCTCAATGTCGAATGTTACATTACTCCCTTTCAAAACCGTAATTAATCCAATGAAATCTTGGTAATATTCACTTTTTAGCTTTGTGTAGGCTGGATAATCTATCCTGATCTTAAAACTACTTATCTCAGGTCTTTTTAACACTTTCACAAAACCTGTATCAGAATGGGATTCTTCTGAACTGAAAAAATAATAATAATTTTGTAACGGGCTATCGTTATACACAGCTGTTGAATCCAGCAATGATACATTCACTGAAGAAAAAATTTCAGAACCTACTGGTCGTTTATGTATTTGAACTTGATCAGGTAACATACCAGAGATTTTACACGATATATTTGCTTCATTCCCTTGAATAATTGTAAAGTTCTTATTTATTAGGAACATTTCGTGAGTGGAAGGATTTTTAAATTCTGTATTAAAGTTTATAAGCCTAAAAAAAGAATTCTTTATCGGGAGATGCTTGTAAGGTATTACCATAAATATTATAAGGATAACAGGTAGAATGATATTTTTAAGAATATAACGATTCTTAAAAATTTTTGGCGAATTATAAGAGTTGAATTTACTCGCATTAAGGCTAATTGCATTATCAATTATAGAATGATCATCACTCTTAAAATGCTCTTTCACTTGTAATAAGTCATGTATAAATAAAAATTTCAGTTTAGGATATTGACGATCTAATGAAATGAATTTAGTACGATCTGGATTAAAGTATTGAATATTATTGCGGAAGAACCTTGTGATAACACGAATGCTAAAAATAGCGATAATAAACATATATATCACCATAATAGTAGTACGATAAATACTATCCATATTGTATGATAATTCAATGACCGAAAGTATCAGCAAAGAAATCAATAAAGCCAGTAATAATCTAAAAACTACATCAATTATTTCTTTTGAAATTATTGATCTAGTAAGATGATTAGTTCTCTTTTTAAATATTTCATTAAATTTCATAAAATTGAGTAATCACTTATTCACTGTTAAAGTATTAGTGTTTTGGAAATTATGGTTAACCTTCTTCTTTTTTAATTATTTCATTTATTCTTTTAAGTTCAGGATAATTGGGCGAAAGTTTTTCATATTCTCTGACTGCAACCTTATAACATGCGACAGCTCGATAAGTCTCATTTGTATCATAGTAAATATTCCCTAAATTATAATTCACAGTAGCTTTATAAAAAGGAATTTTATAATTTCCTATCATTTGAATTATACCCGACATTTCACGAATACCGTCTTCATGTGCACCAGCATAAGCTTTTGCTTTATTGTAGAATGACATCAACTTAAGGTTTAAGAGTCTGTTTGCCACCAACAGTTCTTTATTTTGAATATAAAGCGCATAAGTACGTCCTATCGTTCCCAGAGTATTATTGAAATCTCCTAACTTATCATATACTATCGCAAGGAGAATATTGACGGATATCCGTTCTGGCAAGTTACCGATCTTATCTATTAATTTAATCAATTTTGTAAGAATACTTAAAGCTTTCTTAGATTTATTTCCTCCGATGAGTATCAATGATTCCAGTATTTGATACTTTATCATGAATTTTTTATTTTCTTTGGTAATAAAATCATTTAATATTTCCATTACATTTTTCGCTTCTACAAATTTACATTGACGAACAAATATTTTCCCCTTCTGAATATAAGCTTCCCCTAATTTACCCTTTCTCTTGAGGAGATTTCTTACATTAATACATTTATTTATATCATCCCCAGCATCTTCGAGTTTCCCAAGCTGATAATTCAAAATTGAACGGTAGTAGTAAATATCTCCGGTAAGATCAACTATATTTATATCTTCAGGCTTCTCTACTCCACAATTGATCAATGAAAGAGCATCTTTGTATTGTAATGATTCTATCTTAAATTCTGCCAACTTATGAGAAGATTTAACTTCATGAACAATATTATTTTGTTCTTTAGCTAAAATATTACAATCATTAAATGAACTTAAAGAATTTTCAAAATTATTAATTTGCCGATAATACTCCCCTAGAGTATAATAAGTTTCCAGGATAAGATCTATTTCATTGTATTTCTTGAAAATATCCAAAACTTCAAATATTTGATCTCTTAATAGTTTTATTTCACCTTTTAATATTAGAACTTTAGCTATTTTAAGCATTACCTTGGATTTTAAGAGTTCCCGTTTTGCCGATTTATGATAATTGAATGCTTTTTTATAAAATTTAAGTGATTTATTTAAATTTCCATCATTTTTATGAAAATCTCCAAGCCAAGTTAGGTAAGAAGCTCTTACCTCTTTTGGAATTTTACCCTTAAGTTTAAAATCAAATAACCAGCTTCTTGTTTCATCAAGGTAGTTATAGCGGCCAGCCTTAAAGGAGGAATCAAATTTTACAAGAGTTATGTTGAGTTTGTTAATTAAAGTTAGAGTATGCCCTTCACCTTCAAATTTTACTATTTGGTCAAGAACCTTGTTGTAATCACCTAAAATTGATAGATTCTGGATTATGGATATGAAGATATTGATCTTACTCTTAGGTTCTGTTTCAATTGCCAAGTATCTTTTTAAGTTCGTTACAGCAAATTCCAGGTTGTTTTCTTCTGATGATTTGCTAATCGCCAGTTGAAGCATCTCTTTTGCTTTGTCTTTTTGAGGACTTCTGAAATAATAATCTGCTAGAGCATAAATTGTTTCATTGTTAATGCCATATTCTTTTTCTAGCATTGAAGCTGTTTTATTATTCCAACGTGCATATTGCTCTTTTGAAAAATCTTTAACAACCGAATCTAAAAATAATTTCTTAGTGATGTAGTACCTAAATCCATCATGGTATTTTATCTTTTCAATTACCTCACTGTCTGATAATTTATGAAGGAATTTTATCAAAATCTTTTTATCGACCATTGAGACTTTTGAAACAATATTCATGTACTTAAAAGGAGTAGGTCTTTCTAAAATTTTCAACTCTTTAATTATCGCTTGTTCTATATTTGAAAATTTCTTAAAATTCTTATATGTAATATCTCTCAAGCCAAGGCTTAGTTCAGTCATAAACGCAGGGTTAATCACCCACTTCGATTTCGATCTCGATAAATAATTATTACTGAATAAGTATATAAACAGCTCATTTATATAAAACGGGACTCCCCCTGTGAATCGATGAACAAAGCTTAATAATTCTTCCGGGAATTTATTATAATCACTGTATAAAAGCAAATTTTGAACATACTCTCTTGTTTCATCTACTTTTAGTGGATTTATATCTAATTGATGAATATTAGGTTTTAGCCTTTTAATCGTTATCTTGTGATAGGACTTTAAATTTTCAGTTTGTACGGTTGTAACAATTGTAAATGACATTGCATTTTCAGGATATTTTCTCATGATCCTGGTAAGATTTTCAAACAAATTAATAGAAGAAGAATTTGCATTTCCAAAATCTTTAACTTCGAGTACAAATTTATATTGTTTGGAGAGATCAGCAAAGAAATCAGTAATTGCTTCGATCTCTCTGATTTTTTGAACTCTTGCTTGAGAAGAATCATCAAAATCTTCGATCTCAGATTTGTTTTCAAATATAAAAGACAGCTCAGGATAATCATCATGTTTAAGTTCATAAACTCTAAACATTTCAACTATTATGATCTCAAATGCTTGATATTTTGTTTCATCACCTCTAACAAAATTCGCATTGAAATAATCAATATTTTCATTTAGTTGTATTTTATATTTATACTCTCTGAGAATAGATGATTTTCCGTTACCATATCTCCCTATCAAAAAGAACGGTTTATTGTCAAAAAACACTTGCTCTTGAAATACTTTTGCAGAGTTTGACATCAGAACTTTCAGTTCCTCCGTCCTCCCAATGAGCTTTCCAGATGATATATAAGATCTGATACCTTGTCCTGTAAAAAGAAATAAAACAGAAGATCGTTTCTTTGGATCATCAACAAGATCAAGAATTATTTCATCCGCATTGTCATATCTTTTTTTAGGATCAGGGTCCATCAATTTATTTATAACTCGAATCAATTTCTCAGGAGTATCAGGTTTCAATTTCTTCAGAGGTATGAAATTCCCGCGAATCGAATTCCCGATGATTTCTTGTTTATCTTTTCCTTTGAAAGGTAGTTTGCCAGTTATGCTATAGTAGAATGTAACTCCAAGAGAGAAAAAATCTATTTGATTCGTAATTTCCTTCTTTAGAATTAGTTCAGGAGCAATAAACTGCATAGTTCCACGAACTTCCGTAGTATTTTTCGATCCTGCAAAACCGAAATCCATCAGCTTCAATCTACCATAATCATCAATAAAGATATTGTCAGGCTTTATATCATAGTGAATAATTTCTTTAGAGTGGATATATGAAAGAGCTCTTGAGGACTGAATAAGATTATTTTCAACTTTTTCCCAAGAAAAACTTTCTTTTAGTGATTTATTTAGAGATTTGCCCTTAATATGCTCCATGGTAAAAAACAGTTCATCTGTATCTTTATCAATATCAAAATCATGTACTTTCACAAGGTTTGGATGTATTAAACTTGTAAGAAATTTAAATTCAAGCTTAAAAACATTAACCGCTTTTTTAGATATGATGCCCGTTTTTATTTTTTTTAACGCAAGAAGTTTATCATGCTCAAAAGTATCTTTAACACTATAAACACTACCAAATCCGCCTTCTCCAAGCAGTTTAACAGTTTCATATCTTTGATTTATCACGGTCATACAGAATTGATCTTCGTTTATTATTATATAATATAGGAAAATCATTCATTTTTTTTAAAATAGCAACAATAAATTATACAATCTATCGCGAATGTGTAACAATTTGATTTTTTATAAGAATAAATGCACATAATTCAAAATATCTCTTGCATACAAAAAAAATATCATTTATATTGCCCCCCTAAAGCGAGAGTAGCTCAGTGGTAGAGCACGACCTTGCCAAGGTCGGGGTCGCGAGTTCGACCCTCGTCTCTCGCTCATTTTTGTTGGCGACGTAGCCAAGTGGTAAGGCAGAAGTCTGCAAAACTTCCATCCACCAGTTCAAATCTGGTCGTCGCCTCACTAGAAAGTCACATATAATGTTTGCTGGAGTGGTGGAATTGGTAGACACAAGGGACTTAAAATCCCTCGCTCTTTGGAGTGTACCGGTTCAAGTCCGGTCTTCAGTACGAGAAGGGAGTTAACAATGTTAGCTCCCTTTTTCATTAATCAGTTTTTTTACCCCCTTTTTATAAATTATCCACCTTTTAAGAAAAAATTAAAGTAATTGACTTTTAAGCACTAAAATTATATTTTTACCTAAATAATTTAGTTATAAAATAAATAAGCTAATAATACTGCTTAAAATAGCTTAATTATAAAAATAATATAGTTACAGATGTAGAAACACAGGTAGTTAAATGAAAATTGATAAGTTAAAACAGATACGCGATAATATCTTAGAAGAGATTAAGAATTCACAAACTTTAGAAATTATTGAAGCAAATAGAATAAAATTTCTTTCCAAAAAAGGTGAAATTCCGGAATTATTTTCAAAGATAAGAGAAGTTGCAAATGAAGAAAAAAAAGAATTTGGTAAAATACTTAATAAGCTTCGAGAAGAGGCTTATGATTTGATAAATAATTTAAAATCAAGTTTTAATAATACCGAGGAAGATAAGATTGATCTTTCATTACCCGGTAGAAACATACCAGTAGGTAAATACCATCCTCTATATAAAATGAGAGATGAGATAAAGCAAATTTTCAGGCAAATGGGATTTTCTGTTGCTACAGGTCCGGAAATTGAAACTGAGTATTATATTTTTGATGCTTTGAATATGCCTGAGTGGCATCCTGCTAGAAAGATCACTGATTCACTCTATGTTGATAAAGATTCTCAGCTATTATTAAGAACCGAAACCTCTTCTGTCCAAATTAGAACGATGGAAAAAACTGATCCTCCTTACAGGATAATATGCCCTGGTAGAGTTTATCGTAATGAAAAAGAAAATGCTACACATACGGCAATGTTTATGCATTGTGAAGGATTGTATGTTGATGAAAATGTTTCTTTTGCAGAACTGAAAGGAACCCTGCTGGCTTTCTTTAAAGTTCTCTATGGGAATGAGACAAAAGTGAGATTCAGACCACATTACTTCCCTTTCACTGAACCGTCTGCTGAAGTTGATGTTACATGCTTTAAATGTGGTGGAAAAGGATGTTCTCTATGTAAGAATAGTGGCTGGATAGAACTTGGTGGTTGTGGAATGGTTCACCCTAAACTACTCGAAAATGTCGGTGTTGACAGTGAAAAGTACACAGGATTTGCATTCGGACTAGGAATAGAAAGATTAACAATGTTAAAATATGGGATCAATGATATCAGAGATATTTATGAAAATGACCTGAGATTCCTTGAACAATTTTAAATATAAATTTTGGAATAGATAATGAAAATATCAGCAAATTGGTTAAAAGATTACGTTGATCATAATATAAATACATCAAACGCAAGCGACATAGCACATAAACTGGCTATTTTAGGATTTGAACCTGAATCAGTTGAATATATCAATAAAGATTTTAAGAACTTTGTCGTTGGGAAAGTTACTGAATGTGAAAAACATCCTGATGCAGATAGACTAACTGTTTGTAAAGTTGATGTCGGTAATGAAGAGTTGCAAATTGTATGTGGAGCACCGAATGTTAAAAAAGGACAAGCAGTACCTGTCGCTCTTGTTGGAGCACAATTTCCTGATTTTAAGATCAAGAAAGCCAAAATGAGAGGTATTGAATCTAACGGAATGATCTGTGCTGAGGATGAGCTTGGATTATCTGGTAATCATGATGGAATAATGGTGCTGGATGATAAGTACCAACCAGGAACTCAATTGAAAGAACTATTTGGTTCTGAAGATCATGTTTTTGACCTTGAAGTTACAGCTAATCGAGCGGACGCTTTGGGTTATTTAGGATTTGGTCGTGAATTTGCTTATTTGACTGGAAAAGAACTTAAAGTTCCTGAAATCAAACTTGAAGAAAGTAATAAGAAAATTGAAGATTTTATAAATATTGAGATTAAAGATACTGATGCATGTCCAAGATACTCTGCAAGACTTATTAAGAACATAGTTGTTAAAGAATCACCAGAATGGTTACAGGAAAAATTAATTGCAGTTGGATTAAGACCAATAAACAATGTTGTCGATATTACAAATTTTGTTCTAATGGAAACAGGACATCCTTTACACGCTTTTGATTACAATGATATCGCTGGCAAAAAAATAATTGTAAGAAAAGCTAAAAATGGTGAAGAATTCACAACTTTAGATGAAAATAAATATAAATTAAACGATGACATATTACTGATCTGCGACGCAGAAAGACCTGTTGCATTAGCAGGTGTAATGGGTGGATTAAATAGTGGTGTAACTGAGAAAACAACTGATGTTCTACTAGAAGTTGCTTACTTTAATTTGGCAGATATAAGACATACTGTTAAGCATACGAATATATTTTCAGATTCTTCTAAACGATTTGAAAGAGGAGTTGACCCTAATAATGCAGAATTTGTTATTAATAGAGCTGCAGCTTTGATCAATGAACTTGCAGGTGGTAAAACTGCAAAAGGTATCTACGATGTTTATCCAAAGAAGATCGAAGAATTTAATTTAGAGCTAAGATTAAGTAGAACTGAAAAGTTATTAGGATTTAAAATTGATAAAAAAGATATAATTTCTTCTTTAAATGCTATTGACCTCAAAACTGTTGAAAAAACAGAAGATACTCTTATGGTAACAGTACCTACATTTAGACCTGATATTACTAGAGAAATAGACCTTATAGAAGAAGTAGTAAGGTTATATGGATATGATAAAATACCAGAACAAATAAAATCGAATGTAGATCTGACCATACATGAAGATAAAGAAGAGCTTGAAATTGATATTATCAGAGAACAATTAGTTGGAATGGGATTATACGAAATATCTGCAAAAAGCATGGTAGACCATAAGTTTTGTATTCCATTTGAAAAGAAACCTGTGAAGATACAGCATCCACTCAATGAGGAAATGAATCATTTAAGAAATTCTAGTCTGATTTCGTTATTACTTATTGCAGATAAGAATATTCGAAGAAAATATGATAGTATTAATATTTTTGAAGTTGGAAAGATATTCTATCATAAAGAAAAAGAATTAGAAGAAAAAAACTCCTTTGCAGTCTTACTATCAGGCATCAACAGAAAGCAGCAGTGGAATGAAACAGAGCTTGAGTATGATTTTTACGATATTAAAGGAATTGCAGACCAATTCTTTGCGAACAAGAAAATAAAAGATATAAAATTTGAAAATAAAGAAATCCCAAACTATTTCGAGAAATCACAATCTTTATCTGTTTTCTCAAATGGAAAGAAAATAGCAATTTTTGGAAAGTTGTCTGATGAAACAACGAAGATATTTGAAATTAAGAATAATGTATTCTGCTTTGAGATGTTAGTAGAAGATAGTATGAGTATTGAAGATACCGTCATATTGAAGGACTTATCCAAGTACCCTAAAGTAATAAAAGACATATCTGTTTTAATGGATTTAAATGAAGAATCTTTGACAATAAATAATGTTATTAAAAAATATGGAGGTAAATACTTACAAAATATTAAAACAGTTGATCACTATCAGGGAAAACAGATCGA
>JAQIDB010000057.1 GCA_027858225.1 Candidatus Delongbacteria bacterium | reverse complement strand
AAAGATCTCTTTAAGATGATAATTTATTGTATTAACACCTATACCAAATAATTCAGCCATTCTTTTTTGTGTAAGCCAAACGGTTTCGTTATTAAAAAATATTTCAACTTTTACATTACCATTCGGAGTAGTGTATAAGAGAAAATCTGTTAATTCGTCTTTCATTGCAAGTGTCTCTTTATCGTTTTTCATAAATTCTCCATTTTTCTGCAATATACTAATAGCATAGTGTCAAATAGTGACCTTTTGCTATTTTTATTAAACTTTTTTACCTTTTTGAATGCCTTTTCAACGAAACAATAAGCTGATAAATTGAAATATGCAAATTGTTTTCCTAAATTGAATTTGGGTTGAAGTTTTATTTTTTTTATTATACTTTAATAATCTGTCATAAACATAAACGAAGGATTTGCATGGTAAAAATATTGGATATAGATATGGATTTATTCCAATCTGAACGAGCTTTACATTGCCCAAGTAATAAAAATGTTAGGTTAGATGGAAATCAAACTCACCCCTTCATCAAACCTTGGTCACAGGAAAAATTAGATGACTTTCTAAAAAGATGTGGTTTATGTTCGAAAAATCCATCCAAAGGAATTTATATCAAAAATCACGATGAAGTTTTTTTCATTTTAAGGAAAATGATACTTAACAAAGAAATAAAACCGGTGCTTGAAATATATCATGCTGATGCTCACGCTGATTTAGGTTGTGGTGATGCTAGTTCAACTTATATTATGAACGAACTGATTCAACTACCTGCCCAAAAGCGAATTTATCCTAAATTAAGATTCGAGGAAAACAACTCAAAAATAGGTGATCTTGAAGGACTTAGTGAGGGGAATTACTTACTTTTTATGTTAGCGTGTACTTGGATTAAGAAACTGATTTACATACATCACAAAGATTGTTTTGACGATATTCCATTTACATTGTTTCCAGGTAAAGTTCCAAAAAAAGGGATCATAAAGCTACCTATTTACAATAAGATACAACTTGATTCAGTGCAAAATTTAGCCGTTAAACTAATACGTAATAATATAGAAGCAGTTAAATATGATCCTGAGGTCAAATTTGAGAGAATTCTAAATGATCAATTTTATACAGATACAAAATTTGATCTAATTTTTGTTTGTCAATCACCAACCTACACTTTAACTAAAACAGATGAGTTATTTGATATAATAAAAAAATATATTTTTCCCGATAAGGTATTAAGCTCAATTTTATAAAATATAATTAATCTTTATTCTCATTTTCTTTGTAAATCTCTACCCATCTCTCAGGTGAGCATGAAATGTTTCCACCTATAATTTTTGATTTCCTTATCATTTTTAAATTTGCAATAATTTTAACAATTTCTAGTAAATCATACAAATATGTCTTATTATTTTCTTTGATAAAGTTAAAAGATTCTTCTTGAATAATTCAATCTCATCTCTGGTACGTTTAGCCTTTAAATAAGCCTTATTCAATGCCTGCTTAGGTTTCAATATGTTCAAAGACATCTAAACTCCGATATTTTAATCTATAACGGTTGGGTAATTATAAATTAGAATATATACCTATATAGAATGTATTTCAACGATAAAAGTATAATATTTTGATTTTTAAAGAAAGATTCTGAATAAATTTCAGAATGACAGATAAAAAAAGGCGAGTTGTTTAACTCGCCTAGATTCCCGTGTCAAGCACGAGAATGACAATAAATAAGATACTACCCAAGATTCTCTAAACTCTTTTTCAATTTCTCAATTGCATCGAGGTTGGTTGTAAGTTTATCTTTTTCCTTAGTGATAACCTGCTCAGGAGCATTAGAAACAAATTTTTCGTTACCAAGTTTCTTATTGATCCCAAAGTTAATACCTTCAAGTCTCTTGATCTCTTTGTTGATCTTCTCTTTTTCAGCACCGATATCAATAATACCCTCCAATGGAATAAATATCTCAGTTCCGCTTACTACGAAACTTGATGCTAATTTAGGAGCTTCAACGTTTGGATCAAAAGTTATCTCACCGATTTTACCAAGATGCTTAATTACAGAACTGAATTGACTTAATGAAGTATCATCAGATTTTAATATAATATTCAATTCTTTTGACATTGGGATATTGTTTTCAGCTCTAACATTTCTAACTTTACCGATGATATCTTTTATAATTTCCATTAGATCTTCAGCTTCCTGAGAAATAAGTGATTTGTCGAAATCAGGTAAAGATGACAACATGATCGAATCATTTTCATCTCTGGTTTCAATACTCATCCATAACTCTTCAGTAATGAACGGCATAAATGGATGAAGTAATTTAAGTGCTATATCAAAAACATAGAATGCGTTTTCAAGAACAGCTTTCTTAGCTTCATTATCATCTGATTGAAGTCTTGATTTTGCCATTTCAATATACCAATCACAAAGATCATTCCACAAGAACTCATAAACTGCTTTAACAGCTTCATTAGGTTGGAATTCTTTAATCTTATTCTCAGTTATCTGAATAGTTTGCTGTAATCTTGAATTTATCCAGCGATCTTCAGGTTGATCAAGATGTATCTTTTGTTCAATCTGACCACTAAATTGTTCTCTATGCATCAGCAAGAATCTTGAAGCATTCCAAACTTTATTTGCAAAGTTTCTACCAAGGTCACATTTCTCTTTTGAGAACTGAATATCATTGCCTGTAGGAGTTAATCTAACCATAGTAAACCTTAAAGCATCGGCACCATATTCATCTATAATGTCTAAAGGATCTGGTGAATTCCCCAATGATTTGGACATTCTTCTTCCTTTTTCATCTCTAACGACTCCATGGAAATAAACATCATGGAAAGGGATCTCATTTTTATATTCCATTCCGGCAATTATCATTCTAGCAACCCAGAAGAAAATAATATCTGGTGCAGTTACTAACAGATTTGTAGGATAGAAATATTCTTCCTCTTCTTTATTTGTATGAACTCCGAAAGGCCATAACCAACTTGATGCCCAAGTATCTAAAACATCGTTATCTTGATAAATGCCATCACTTTTTCCACATTTTGAACAAACTGCAGGTTGATCTTTTTCTACCATGATAACTTCATTGCAACCCGGATTTGAGCAATAATACGCAGGAATTCTATGTCCCCACCATAATTGTCTCGAAATACACCAGTCCTGAATATTATCAAGCCAGTTGTAGTATGTTTTTTCCCATCTTCCAGGATGAAATTTAATTTTTCCCTGTTTCACAACTTCAATTGCAGGTTTAACCAGTTCATCCATTCCAAGATACCATTGCTCACTCATAAGATATTCAATAGGAACTTTTCCACGTTCACTAATGCTTACCTGATGAACATGGTCTTGAATTTTTTCAACTAATCCCATCTCAGTAAGCTTTTTAACTACCAATTTTCTGGCAACATATCTGTCAAGTCCGATAAATTCCTCAGGTACTTGATTATTCATTGTCGCATCTTTATTGATTACAGTGATCATCTTTAAATTATGTTTTTTACCGAGTCTATTATCATTGGGATCATGGGCCGGAGTTATCTTAACTGCACCAGTTCCTTTTTCAGGATCAGCATATTCATCTGCAATAATTGGTAATTCTCTATCCATGAAAGGAAGTATTGCTGTTTTGCCAATAAGATGGTTAAGCTTCTCATTTTCAGGGTGAATAGCAATAGCTGTATCACCGAACATTGTTTCAGGTCGAGTGGTCGCTATGGTAACGTGTTCGTCACTATCTTTGATAGGGTAATTGAAGTACCAAAGTTTTCCATTTTTTTCTTCGAACAAAACTTCTTCGTCAGAAATAACAGATTGAGAAACTGGACACCAGTTTACAAGCCTATATCCTTTATATATTAATCCTTTTTTGTGTAGATCAATGAACGTATCAATTACTCGTTCAGAATACATTTCATCCATTGTAAATCTTTCTCTTTCCCAGTCACATGCACAACCTATCTTCTTCAGCTGCTCAATGATTATTCCACCATGCTCATCTTTCCACTTCTGAGCTTCCTCAAGAAATTTCTCCCTACCAATATCTTCTTTTTTAATACCTTGGTCAGCCAATTTTTGAACAACTTTATTTTCAGTTGCAATTGATGCATGATCTGTTCCAGGAATCCAGATAGTTTCTTTTCCTTTTAGCTTATTCCATCTAATGTATATGTCTTGTATAGTATTATTTAAAACATGACCAATATGTAAAATACCTGTTACGTTAGGTGGTGGAATTACTATAGCATAAGGTTCTTTATCTTTATTTATTTTACCTTTGAAAAAACCATTGTCGGTCCATTTTTTATAAAGTTTGGTTTCAATATTTTTTGGATCATAAGCTGTATTTATTTCAGACATTCTTTTTACTCCTTTAAATTAATAAGTTAGAATATAATTATAGTTTAAATTATTATCAAGGCTTAATGACAATAATGGTTAAACATTAAGAAAGGCTTAATGATGAGAGTATGTAGTTGTTATAAATTTTAAAAAACGAAAAACTCCCTATCAGAAAGCCATAGGGACGGTAACAGAGTGATCAAAATATCTTTTGGAGTTAATTTGCATTACTTTCTCTATTATTATTATTCGAACAGAATATAAACAAAAAAATCTGAAAGCGTTAGTATTATTTGATTTAGGGATAAATAAAGTCCCAACATTTGGGACTTTTTAAAAGAATATTTATTTAATACTATTTCAATAAAAGCATCTTTTTCGTTTCTTTCACCATTCCATCTATTTTTAATTGATAATAATATATCCCACTGTTCAACTTATCTGCATTAAACGTAGCTGAATGCATTCCTGCATTCACTACACCATTCACGACTTCGGAAACAAATTGCCCATTACCATTATATATACTGATTTCCACTTTACCCATATCTTCAAGAGTATATCCAATATTCGTCTGATTATTAAAAGGATTGGGGTAGTTTTGTTCCAGTTCATAGTTCATAGTTAATAGTTCATAGTTGTTGTCAATTGAAGTATCATGCCATCCTAAAAAAGGATATCCATTATTATGGAAATCCACGTCCTCAACCCATATATTCGTAAAGTCCCAACCTACATAAGTATTACCTGCATGGGGATCAGTCATTTCTACAGTAGTCCTACCTTCTCCTAGATTCCCTGCTGTAGTTAACAACCCACTTGTATCAGTATCCCAATATGAATTTGTAACTGACACTGTGTTTAATGAATCTATTAAACCAATAAAACCACCAACATTTGAATTACCAGTTACAGAACCTGATGAATAGCAGTTAATAATATTAGTTATCTCAAGATCATCACCTGCAAACCCTCCCACTTTATCTTTACCAACGACATCCACAGTTGTAAAACAATCCGAAATTGTTAAATATTCATCCCAACCTTCATTCAATCCAACACCACCAATAAAACCTCCAACTCGATCTTCAATGGAATTAATAACACCCTGTGAAAAACAATTCACAATTTCCATTGGATTGGATGGACAGTCAACAATTGCACCAAAAATACCACCTACGTATTCTCTGGTTGAGTTTATATTACAGTATGCATAGCATTCAGTTATAGAACCTGTATTACTCCAATTAACGAAATTTCCAAATAAACCACCCACTATCATACCTTCACTAAAAATAGAAACATCAGCAGAGCAATTTTTTATACTGTCTGCACTGCAATCGCCAATCAGTCCACCTATCCTAGCTCCTCCTAGTGAATTATTTATTTCTCCCTGAACATGACAATCCTTAATTTTATAGCCCTCATAAGCTCCTATTAGGAGACCAAGGAAACCAGAAGCATCTATAATTCCTTGCGCTATACAATTACTTATTGAATCACTGTATGAAATTCCTACAATACCACCTACATGAGTCCCAGAAGTAATATCAAAATTCATAACATTCATATTTTGAAAATAAACTCCATCAGATGAGCCAAAAACTCCAACGAATAAACCATCACGATTATTTATATACATATTCCTAATTTCATATCCATCACCATCATAATTACCTCTAAATGACTTACTAGGATCAGTCCAATCATAATCACCAATTGGCTCCCCATCCTTCACCAACATTCCAAGGAGCAACCCCAAGATCAATATCAGCAGTTTGAATGAAAGATGATTCTAAATAATTACGAATATTATCTAAGTCCGTAGCAGTTGCAACATGATATGGATCAAGTACAGTACCCGAACCACCTGAAAATTGGGAATAGGCAAGGAATTGAATCAGTATAATTGTGATTATGATTATTTTTTTCATAAGGTTTCCTATTTTATTTCTACTACAAGGAGATAAATCCACCTTGTCGTAAATCGACTATTCTCTGAACAAGGGGTTTCAACCCCTTGTCCTGTAGAAAGTATATTGTTTTTTGAATTATCTGCAGAGTAGAATAGAGTAGAGTAGAGTAGAGTAGAGTAGAGTAGAGTAGAGATAAATCTCTTTCTTATTCGAATTAAAATATGTGGTAGAAAAAACATACATTTACAAGTTTTACATTTAATATTTTAAG
>JAQIDB010000198.1 GCA_027858225.1 Candidatus Delongbacteria bacterium | reverse complement strand
TCTAAAAACCACCTTTTGTGAAGACCATAAGAATAGTCATATGCTTTACCTATACCAAGATTGAATGAATTTATGAAGACACCATCTTTAAAAGCATCAACAATATAATCATACTTATTCTCTTCAGTTCTCTCGATCGACTTTTTAACCAATAGGTAATCATCTTTTGTTACATGGAGTCCAAACTGGTCAGATACATTTTTGAATTTTAGAATATCCAAGAACTTTAACCCAAATTCACCATGTTCTTCCACATCGATTTCCTTCATCTTAAGTTTTCTGTAATTCTTTCTTATATTATATAAATTTACTCCTTCAGGGTCAAAAACAGAAATTTTATAAGTATCTTGGCTATTTTCTAATAAATAAATCTTATTATGTCCAACAGCATAAGACGGTTGAAAACTTGCAGGGAAGAAGCGATCGTTTGGTGGTTGTAGTATTTCTTCTCTGTTATAAAGTTCTTTATATGGTGTAGAATTTCTTTTGTAGATCGGTACTTGATATACTGTATAAACACCTTCATCACCATATCTGTCTAAAGCTAGTATCCCTGTAAAACATTCATCATTTACTCCAGAAATAGAATAAAAGAAAGCATTTGAAGCAATAAAATCAGCTCTAATGAATTTTCCATCCAGATCAAAAATATTTGTTTTTCTTTCAGCATAATCAAAAACGTATAAGGTGTCACTCATGACTGCTATATTTAAAGGCATATTCATTTCACCCGGGCCTGTTCCTTTGTTACCGAAACTTGTTACATATTTGCCTCGAGAATCAACTTTATGGACCATTGCTCTTCGAGTGTCAAGCATGTAAACATTTTTATTTTTATCAATACATAAATTTCTTACACCAATATTACTGAGAGCAGTATCTGGATTGTTTTCATTTAATTCAATTGTGTATAACTCTTTAGGAGTTATCTTGAAAGTCGAGTCTGATGGAATATTCTTGTTGCAAAATAATTTTATTCCATTAATTTCTGACACGGTATAATTCTTTTCATTTTTTGAACAACTAAAGAGAAAAACAACCAAAATTATAGCTAATATTATTATCCTTTTCAAACTTTACTCCATATGTAAATTATTGATAAACTAAATTAGTCAAATTTGATAATTTAAGCAAATAAAAAAGGCAGGAGAATTCCTGCCTTTTTATGAATCAATGGATATCGAACTTACGATAAGACGAAAATTCTTGCAGCTACCAGATCTATATCTCCATTTAGGAATTTTACTCTTGTATCTTCTGCAAATGAACGGTAAACGTCTTCTTCTCTTGCGATCTTTTCTATCTCATCTCTATCAGCTCCATTAACAAAAGCCTTCATAATTGTTGGTGTATATTCTAGCATCTCAATTATAGCAACTTTACCAACATATCCTTTGTTATAACACTTGGGGCATCCTACCTTTTTTCTAAAGTTTCCAATCTTGATATCTTCGTCAGTTAAACCAATGTTTTTCAACTCTTTTTCAGAATAGTCTGCTTTTTCACTGCAATGTGGACATAATTTTTCTTGAAGTCTGATCCCTATAGCGAATTTTAAAGCGGAAGCTGTCAAATCTTTTTTTATTCCTAGATCTGTAAAACGAAAGAGAGTGTCAGGAGTATTATTTGTATACATTGATGATAAAACCAAGTATCCGTCATTAGATCCAATTTCTAAACCGATATGAGCGATCTCGAAATTATGCATACGACCGATATATAAAACATCCACATCTCCTTGGCATGCCTGTCTTAAAGCTCCTGTCATACTTAGTTTATCTGAAAGTAAAAATTGATCTGTATTCTCTAATTGAGTTTCAACAATGGGTTCAACTGTTCGAATTTTTTTATCGGTTCCAGAAAGTTCTTTTATCGTTGTGTTTATAAAAGTGGATTTACCTGATCCAATAGGGCCTGTAAAAAGTATTAAACCTTCTTTTCTATTTATATTTCTTCTAAACATTTCGATCAATTTATCATCATTGTTACACAGATCCTCAATACTGATATCCTGCATGTTGATATCCATTTTATATATGTTTATGCTTTCTCCATGGATAGTAGGGTATAAGAGTAATCTAAGAACATACTCTTTGTCCATTATAGTTTTCTTAATTTTACCACCTTGAGGTTGGTCTTTAACATCTAGATTCATTGTACCGGTCAGAATTTTTACTTGAGCAATAATATAGTCATGAAGTTGCTTTGGGATATTATCATATCCTTCAGGTATGTATAATTTTCCATCTTTTCTGAATCTTACTCTCGTATTTGTAGCTTGAGGTTCAATATGAACATCTGATACACCCTCTTTAACCGCTTTTTCAAGAAGATCATTTACAAACTTAACTATCTCTTCATCTTTATCTATAATCTCTGCGTTTAACATATCGTTCTCCAGTTATTTTTTACAGTGTAAACATTCTCGCTGTCTCAAGATCAATAAAACCACCTTTTAATTTCTTTATAGCATCATCTTTGTGAGTATAATAAACACCTTCTTTCTTAGCTAACTTTGTTATTTGTTTTTTGTCTGCACCATTTATGAATGCTTCTCTCAGGTCAGTAGTAAATTCAAGCATTTCCATTATTGCAATTCTGCCTTTATATCCTGTGTTATCACATTTTTTACAGCCTTTGCCTTTGTAAAATTTATTGTTTCTTATCTCATCATCAGTCAGACCAATTGCTTTTAAACTGGCTTTAGAATATTTTTTCTCTTCTTTGCAATGCTTACAGACCCTTTTTGCAAGTTTTGAGTTCAGAATTAATTGTAGAACACTACCGGAAAGATATTCTTTTATTCCCATATGAGTACATCTGAATAAAGCATCAACTGCATTATTCGTAAGCATTGTTGAAAATATCATATGTCCCTGCATTGAAGATTCAAATGCTAAAAGAGCAGTATCGTAATCTTTAAATTCACTAATGCAAATCATATCAGCATCAGCTCTTAAAGTAGCACTGAGGAGATTTGCTGAAGTACTCCCTACCTGATTCCTTACCTGCATCTGTGTAATAGTTTCCATTCCAAATTCAACAGGATTTTCAATTGTAATAATTTTTTTACCAACATCTGAAATTAGGTTAATTGCTGTAGCCATAGTGTTCGTTTTACCGGATCCTGCAAGTCCTGTAAAAAGTATCATTCCTTCAGGTTTAGTGATATTATCATAGAATTTTTTTACAAGTTCTTTATCCCCGTTAAAAATACCTTCTACAGTAAATAATTCTTCAGTTTTTAAAATTCTTAAGTTTACAGTTTCTCCAAATATTGTTGGAAGAATAAGTAATCTAAAATCAATTTCTTCACCTTGAATTTTCATTCTTAACTTTCCATCTTGTGGACGATTATTTACATCTCGTTTCATTGTACCTGTAAGTACCTTGATTCTGTCGATAATATAACTGTGAAGTTTTTTAGGTATTTTATCGTAACCTTCAGGTATGTGTAACACACCATTTAATCTGTATCTTACTTGTGTATAAGTTTCTTTTGGTTCAACGTGGATATCAGAGACATTTTCTTTAACTGCGTTAGCAAGAATCTCATTTACTAACTTAATGATCTCTTCATCTTTATTGACGATCTCTGCGTTCAACATATATTTCTCCTTAATAGTTTATTTTTTAATACTCGTAAACTGTTACACAATTATCTTCACGGTTCTGATAATATATCCTGTTACTAATAAACCATCTTTTGTGGTCTGAATTATAATAATCAAAACCTTTTCCGATATCCATTTTGAATCTATTTATAAAGACTCCATCTTTGAAAGCATCAACTACAAAATCAAATTCATTTTCTTTATTTCTTTCTAGAGGTACTTGTACAAGAAGATAACCATTTTTATCCTCAAACATACTCATCATATTTATTGCCAGCTTATACTTAATTGCACTTAGATCTGAATCAAGATCATCTCGATGAGTTACTGATCTTTTTCTACTTTCTTCATAATCGGAAACATCCTCATTTGACAAAGGTCTTTTTCTATAATCTTTTTTAATCTTATATATAACATTACCGTTTAAATCCAGTACGTCAATCAAATAATCATCGTAACTAATCTTAGCAATATAAATATTGTTATTCCTGCCAATAAAAGGACTTGCAACACTTCCGTAATCAGTTTTATCACCAATATATTTACATGTATTATTTGTAAAGTTCTTAATTAATTCATACTTTGAATTTCTTGTATGAATTCTAAACGAATAATATGTTTCATCATCTTTACTTGTCCATAATTCCATTGCACTTATAAAGATATTCGAATTTAAAGGAGTCATACTCAAAAGTAATGCGTTTCCATCTAAACTAAATCTTTTGATAAAATTATCTTCTTTATCAAAAGTTACACACTGCCTATTTCCAGTCACACAAAGGGTATCATTAAATACCATCATCTGCCATGCCATTTGTAATTCCCCAGGACCAGCACCTTTTTCTGCAACACTTCTAATAAATTTTCCATTTTTATCAAATTTCTTTACTGAAGATAACTTACTGTCTAAAATAAAGATATTACCCTTACTATCAACAGTAACATCGTGTGGATGTATAAAATTTCTCAATGAATCTTTTGCATTTTCATCATATCCTGGAATTGTAAAAACTTCCTTAGTAGTTATCTTAAAATTCGGATCAGAAGGGATGTTTTGGTTATGAAATACTTTAATACCATCAGTTTCGGTTACAGTATAGTTTTGATCACTTTTTTTAGTGCAACTTATCAGAAAAATAATACAGCATGAAATTACAATGATTAACATCTTTTTTTTCATTGCCCTACTCTCCTTTGTTTGTTTTTCTACAGTGTAAACTTTCGTGCTGTTTCAAGATCAATAAACCCACCTTTGAATTTCTTTAGCGCATCATCTGCGAGTGTATAGTAAACTCCATCTTTTTTTGCGATCTTCGTGATCTCTTCATTATCCCCACCATTTATAAATGCATCCTTCATGTTATGGCTAAGCTCCAGCATTTCTATTATTGCTAATCTTCCTGAATACCCTCTTTGATTACATTTTTCACAACCTTTACTCTTGTAGAATGTATTTTCTTTGATCTCTTTAGCAGTTAACCCAACAGCTTTTAACTCTGTTTCTGAATATACAGCTTCTTCCTTACAGTGTTGACACAACTTATCAGCAAGTCTTGAACTAACAATAAATTTAACAGTAGATGCCGTAAGATATTCTTTTATGCCCATTTGTGATAATCTGAATAAAGTTTCTATAGCATTTTGTGTGGAAATTGCTGATAGAACCAAGAACCCAGTAAGTCCACCCTCCAGAGCCATATGAGCTACTTCCTTATTTCTTATTTCACTCATGTATAATACATCGATACCCATCCTGTATGCCTGCCTTGCAGCAGTTTCAAAAATTACATCAAAGTGATTACTGACTTGTACTTGTGTCGTATTTTCGATAACTACTTTAACTGGATCTTCAATAGTTATTATCTTAAGAGGATTTTTAGCAATTTCATTCACTGCAGCCCGTGCAATGGTTGTTTTACCTGAACCGGATAAGCCTGAAAATAGTATTACACCGTCTTTTGTATCTATATTTCTTTTGAAAGTATCAATCAGATATTTATCATTATTTAAAATCTTTTCAATATCTAATTGATAAGGATCATTTTTCATTACTCTCATTACTATGCTCTCCCCATGAATTGTAGGAATCGTTCCGACTCTTAAGTCAACATCTCCAATTTCTCCAATCTTTTTTCGGAGCTTTCCATCCTGAGGACGTTTGTCGATATCACGTCTCATTGTACCTGTAAGTACCTTGATTCTGTCGATTATATAACTGTGAAGTATTTTAGGTATTTTATCGTAACCTTCCGGGATAAATAGTACTCCATCTTTCTTGAATCGAACTTGTGTATAAGTATCTTTTGGTTCAACGTGGATATCCACAACCTTATCTTCGACTGCTTTTTTTAGTAGATCATCAACAAACTTAATTATCTCTTCATCTTTATTAACAAGTTCTGCGTTTAACATTTTGTTCTCCTGTTTTACATTTCGATTCGGTTTGCTACAGCTGTACAACAAAATTACAATAATTATGATTGGAAAGAAATTGAAAAAGTAAATCAACAATTAAATGTAACATTTTGAGTATGATTATTTGTTATTTATTCAAATAGTTGAGTTTAGTATAGTAATGAAGTTTATATGTTTTTTTACATTTAGAGCTTAAAAATGATTTGTCAATTAATGTTTCTACAAATTTCTGCTTTGAAATAAAAGGTGCTATTAATTTATGCATTCTTTTTTCGTTAACACCAATTCTTTTTCCAAATTCAATAAAATCCTCTAAAACAGGATGACCAGACTTCTTATATTTATCAGTCTTAAAATCATCTATAAATAATCCTTTAGTCAAAGCGAAATCAGAATCATTCACATGAATATGAGTATTCAACAGGTCATAGAACGGACTTAGTAGATAATCACCTGAATCTGATTCAAGTAATGCAAAATTCTTTAAATGAGCATCACCATTTGAAAATAAGTAATTAAAAAGTACAATTACAAAGAATTTTTCTATTTCAATTCTCCAAGCTGGAACATATTTCTGTATCATGTAACCAATTTCTTCATAACTGAAATTATATTTATAATTATCTCCTGCATTCATTGATGTCTTACCGGCTAGAGAAGCAAAATCTTCTTTTCCTAGTTTTATCCCATCGGGTTTCACATCAAATCTTTTTGTAATATAAGAAGGAGTACCGTCTTTAAAAAAGATCAAAGCATTTTCAGCTGTAGGAATGTTGTAAACCTGTTTTGCTATTTGCATTGTAAGGTGTTCATTTGCTGGAACCTGATCGGTCAATTTAACATCACGAGGTATTGGTTTTAAAATATAAGTACCTTGTTCTCCTTCCTCTGTCAAACGAAGTATATTTTTTTCGAGTATTAAGCTGATCTTGGTTTGAACACCAGAAATTGAGATTCGCTTTCTGTTCTCAATAAAAATTTCTGAAACTTCATCATCTGTATTTGGAGAGTTATAATTTAAAATATGATTTACTTTCTTACCACTGAACATTTTTTTTAAGCAATTTGGGCTATATGTTTTATATCCGTCAAATAATGTGCCAGGGCAATATTTAATATCTTTTAATTTCATTCTTTATCAGGTTTAATTGTTATTGCTCCCAGCGTGTCATATTGAGCTGTAGCGAGTAGTAGTCCGAAATTATCATTAGGATCTATCTTTAATCGAGTACATTGAAGAGTTTTATTCGCACCCTCGCTAAGCATATTGAAGAAGAAAGGGAATAAATATTCTAATCGGTATTCTTCACTGCGTTTTGGTAGAGTTAAGCTGACGGAAGGGGAGTCCTTATCTAAAAGCCATGAGTCGCTGTATTTGAAAACGAATGATCCTGAATCTTCCTCAGTCAATAATCCAACAAAAACATTATTTCTATATACTTTAGCTTTTCTCATATTTAATCAATCTTCTTGACATTAACATTTATTTCTAAACCAAGGATCTCAATAATTTTCATAATAGTATCAATAGTCGGATTTCCTTTTCCAGTTTCAATTGACTTTAAAGTTCGTAATCCGATACCCGACAATTCAGAAAGGTGCTCCTGAGTTATCTTTAAGATTTCTCTTCGGTGTTTAATTGTTTTTGATAATTCGTTATAGTGCATTATATTGCTCTTTTTAACTAAATATAAATATTTATATTGTAAATGTCAAGCAATAGTGTAATATGTTGCACTATTGCATTGTTGTTTGCTAAGATTGTTGCAAGGGGCTAAAGCCACCTTGTTCCAAACAACCATTATCTACATTTCCCCGATGTTGAAAAGGGCGACCACAAGAGTCGCCCCTACAAATCCAATTAATAATTTTCTGTTAAATATAAATAATCATCTTCCTGATGAATGAAATCTTTTTTTATTTCACTTTCACCGTAACGTTGATTCAGGACAGAATAGATCTTCTTTGCTTCGGTATCATAAATGTCTGCTCTGGCATATCGTTTCATAGTTAAATAAATATAACTGATGAACTTTGATGAATTTGCCAGGAGTGAATTAAAATTATTATCTCGAGCGATACTCTCCTGAACTAAAAATGAATCCAGAGATCTTTCCAGTTTATTCTGATAAAAATATATACTTCCAAGTTGACCTTCGGTGCAGCATTGAACATAGTGATTGTTGATCGAACTTGAAATTGTTTTAGCTTTGTTAAGGAGGCTAATTGCTTTTCTAAAGTTTTCAGATCGTTTATATACTATTGATATTAAAATAAGTGTCATACATTTATTAACTTTATCATCTATCTCATCAAATATATTCAGAGCATTGAGGTAATTATTTATAGCTAATTTATTGTTTTTTAGAATATTGAAATTAATATCAGCGATCTTCTTATATGCAATAGCTAAGGACCCTTTATCTCCGATCTGAATTGCAAGTTCCAACTGCATATTAAAGTATTTCAATGACACATCATAATTCTCAAGTTCATAATTTACCAATGCAAGAGAGTTATACAATTCCATGAGTCTGTACATATCATCCAACTCGATCTCAATTTCAATTCTTTCAGTAAAACATTCCAGTGCATCTTTAAATAAGCTCATGTTCTTATATGTTTCACCTATGAGTTGCAGAGCAGTTGAGTAGTTTAGATCATCATTTTGTTTCTTAGATTCTTCAAGCATTGTATTGAAGTTGTTCAGAGCTAACATGAAATTAAGTTGACGTGAGTAAATTATTCCCATCGTTTTGTAATATTTAATGATCTTATTATCAGTTGATTTGGTAGCTGTCAGTGCTTTATTATAATACTCATCGTAATTATTATTTGATTGAGTAACTTTGAATAAATCACCCAGTAAATAGCTTGAGTCTGCGATAGTATCATATTCATCTATGTGCTCAGCAAGTTCCAGAGAATGCTCAAGCTGCTTAATTGCATTTGAGTAGTCACCCGTCAGTTGATAGATCTCTCCCTTTTTATAGAAGACGGTCATTCTCAGCTTCTTATTATCTTTCTTTGTGTATTGAAGAGTGGCAATGATCTTATCGTATAAATTCAAAGCTTTTTCGTTCTCATAGTTCCCTTTGTTCAAGTCACCGATCTGCTTAAGTCCGGTTAGAACTTCATTCAGAATATTATCCCTTACTTCAGGTTGACTTAATGAATGCCAATAATGATCAAAGTTCTTTATTGCATCTATGTCATTTATGAAATCATCTACAATTATCGGAGGGATCAACAGTGATTTTATATTCTTATCTTTTACTCCGAAATTTGTACTTAAGATATTCAGATTATTTTGAAGAATTCCAGTGAAAGCATATTTGATGAGTTCATTGCTTGTTTTTATTTCATCAAGGCAAAAATTATTGTTCTTGCATAGGTCTGAATTAGGTATGTTATTTTTTTTTGTAGTCGTTAATTTTGCTTTGTATTTGATATTGAGGATATTGTCGAGAAATGTGTCTTTGTTACTTTTTATATTTGAGAAAACTGAACTTTTTGGAGCGTTGATGATTATGTCTTTGGTTTTTATGCCTGCTGTTTTCAAATTGTATAGAATGTAGTCTGTAAATATTCCGATGCTTAGATTTGATCTTTCATAGGTGAAGCCGACGAATTCTATTCCTGATGATATTTCTCTTAGGATGATCTTGTATAAGTATCGTCTTTTGTTGTCGATGTACTTAGTGGTGATGTAATTACAGCTGATCTCCCAGTTATGCTCAAATTCTTTTCTCTGTAGTTTGTGGGGAAGAGCTTTCTTTTTGTATGTTGACAGGTTCTTGTATTTTAAGATTCTTGATATGAT
>JAQIDB010000152.1 GCA_027858225.1 Candidatus Delongbacteria bacterium | reverse complement strand
TCAAAGAAAGTGAAGTTAAATTTATATCTAAGCAGGATAGAAAAAGAAAAATTGTCTCTTTCTTCACAAAGTGTAACACTAGGGAATGGCGAAAAAGAAAATTCAATGGGATTCAAGGTCAAAGGGAAATTGTATGATAAAGTAAACTTTATTCTTAGCAGTCAATTTTTTAACTCAGAGTATGAGATTGGCTACTTACCCGGTGGAGAAGTTAAAACTGAATTAGATATAAGCAACAGGAATGTTTCATTTAATGGTCAGATTAAATATAAAACTTACGAATTTTATGATGAAAATACTTACTCTACGAAAGATAAGATTGATTCTAGATTAAAATTACAGTTTAAGCTCAATAAATGGAAGATTTCCAGCTATATAAAGTATTCTGACTGGTACGATGAGGGATATGGTTATTTGTTTTCCCAGTCATTTGTAATGAATCTTCGCAAAGGACTTTTAGTAAGATTGGGAGCAGACTTGTATTTCACAGAAGGTTCTACTATTATGTATGCTGGGCTTTATGACATTGGTTTATATCCTGGGTTAATATCTTATTCCGGAGTGGGAAAGAGTATTTATGGTTTTATTTCTTACAGCTACAGAGATATTGTTTTTACTTTTGGTATTTCGGAAGATAATAAATCTGATTCAGAAACAATTAGTTCAGGCTACGATGAAATAGATTCAGATAGATTTCACAGGATTGAGTTTAATGTAAAATATTTGTCAGATCTCACAAGTTTTTAAAATTCACTCTTAAACACTCGCGTGCGAATATTAATAAATTAATAGTTGTATTAATAGCTACACTTAGCTATATTAAATAGATATTTATAGGGAAAGCAATAATAACGACGGAGTTTATATGAAGAATCTTTCCATATTAGGGGCAACTGGTTCTATTGGTGACAGCACGCTTAAGGTGCTTGACAACCTAAAAGGCCATTTTAAAATAATGTACATGTCTGCCAATAATAATTATAAAAAATTAGCTGACTTAGCTAAGAAATATGATCCTGAATATGTAATTATTGATAAAGTGTTTTATAAAGATCTTAAAGAACTATTAGGCTCAACAAAGATTAAAGTATTAACCAATGAAGATGGATTAATTCAAGCAACTTCTGATCCAAGAGTTCAGGTTGTTGTAAATGCAATAGTAGGATCATTCGGATTAAGACCGACTATTACAGCTGCAGAGCATGGGAAGGTAATCGCTTTAGCAAACAAAGAATCGTTGGTAATGGCGGGTGAAAATGTAAATAAATTGATGAAAAAGACTGGTGCGAAGATACTGCCTATTGATTCTGAACATTCTGCAATCCTGCAATCATTGAACGGAGAAGAATTTTCAACAATTCACAGAATAATTCTAACAGCATCCGGTGGACCTTTCAGAGATAGAAAAGATAGTTTAGAAAATGTTACAATAGCTGATGCACTTGCTCATCCAAATTGGTCAATGGGAGATAAAATAAGTATCGATTCAGCGACTATGATGAATAAAGGTTTTGAGCTTATTGAGGCAGTGCATTTATTTGACCTAAAACCAAAACAAATAGATATAATTATTCACCCTGAATCGGCAATTCATTCAATGGTAGAATATATTGACGGATCAGTTATAGCTCAATTAGGATTGCCAAATATGATGCTTCCGATCCAATACGCTTTGACTTATCCAGAGAGAAAAAAGATGGATCTTCCAAGATTGAATTTTCACAAATTAGGAACAATGAATTTTTATGAGCCTGATCGAAAATTATTCCCTGCTATTGATGTTGCGATTGCAGCTATAAATGAGGGTGGAACGGTTCCTGTTGTTCTTAATACAGTCAATGAAATTATGGTATATAAATTTTTACAAGGGAAGATCAAATTTACTGAAATAGTTGAAAATGTAGAAAAAGAGATATCTAAGCATAAAAAGATCATTAATCCTACGATCGATCAAATATTTGAAGTGAATGATGAGATTTGGAAGCGTCTTCATTAAAGTGAGGGATTAGAGATTAAGAGTTAATTCACTCACGGCAAGGGGCTGAAGCCACCTTGTCCCAATCTAGTCTGGAAGGGAAATAAAAAAAAAGGGAGAGGAAAATGAATAAAATGTTTCTAATGTTAATCTTAGTCTCGATAGGTTTCATCTACGCTCAGGAACCTTGGGAAGATGCATCCAATGATAATCACTCAACGGATGTTACAGCTGATGAAATAATCAATAATGAACCAATTGTTATAAGTGAAATTATAGGTTCCACAACAAACGATACACCTGATAACACTCCTGAAATGGATATGACAATATCTGTTGAAACTTACTACACAGAATATGCTAGAAAAATTACTATTCCATTATGGTACAGGTTTAGAGATTTTGGTGTTAGTGCTTCAATTCCATTTTTTATTGCAAAAGAAGAACCTATGTCTGGCGAATCTTTAAGTGGTATTGGTGATATTTCACTTGGTTTTTCATACGGAAAATATCTTGAAGAGCAGAATACATACTTGGACTTCAATTTTACTGCAAAAATGCCAACTGGAGATCCTGAAGCAGAGACAGATGATGGAATTAATATTGCGTTAGGATCAGATACTTGGGATTTTACTGGTGCAGCTTCTGCATACTACTTTATGGATGACTTTACATTCAAAGGGAATTTAGTTTATACAATGAATGGTAAGTATACGGATGCTTTGGATGCTGAAAATGATAGAGGTGATAATTTCTTGTTCGTAGCGGGAGCAGATTACAGATGGCAATATAGATTAATATTCGGTGTAAATGCGAATTACGGAATACATTTTAATAGTGAGTCTGATGGTACTGAAGGTACAGATAAACTTGTTTTTATGGATATAAAACCAGTTGTAAAATATCCTATAAGTCTATTTGAATTCGTTCTTGGAGCTAAAATCCCTATTTACACTGACACACCTGATAATAGCTTTAATGAAGGCGACAGAAATATGGCTTTTTTCTTTAGAGCAAATTATCAACTATTCTAGAAAAATTAATTAAGCGAAAAGTAAAACAAACAAAAATAAATGTAGGGGCGGATCATATCCGCCCTATGATTAAAGTAAACTAAAATAAAAGTTAATGAGGTAAGTGTGGATTTCCAATTAGTTATAATCATTTTACTGATAGTTTCATTGTGTAGTATGATTTTTTATATACTTCAAAAGAGTAAGAGCTACAATAAGACCATAAAAAATATTAGTGAAGAGCATGAAGAGGCTTCTAAAAGCTGCGAAGATATGAAGCAGCAGTACGAACTAATTACAAATAACATAAGTGATGTGATCGTTACTTTGGATATGAGTGGCAAAATAACTTATATAACTCCGTCTATCGAGGATTATTTAGGTTACACTCCACAAGAATTCATTGATACAGGTGTGGAACAATTTCTTTCAAAACGATCAATGAGAGCAGTGGCAAAAGACATTATCTTCAGAAAGCAAGAACCTGAAAAATTCAAAGATGTAAAAACTTACGAAATGGAACTTAAAACTAAAGAGAAGCATAGAATTTGGGTGGAATTAAAGACTGTTGGAATTACAGAGGGTGAAAAGAAAGTTGGTTTTTTAGGAGTTTTCAGGGATGTAACAAAAAGAAGAAAGAACGAAAGATTTCTAAAATTTCAAAGTGATGTTATGTATAATATCTCTGACGAAGTAGTTATAACTGATACGAAAGGAAAAATATTATACGTCAACAAAGCTGTATTACTGCATACAGGATTAAAGAGAAAAGATCTTATTGGTCAAACTCAGACTGTAAAAAAAGCAAACGGATCTGATAGTATTACGAAAAAAGAACTTATTGAAGCAGTAAATAAAGATGGTAAATGGGAAGGGATTCTCTCAAGCGATCTTCCTAATGGTAATCATAGAATAGCTTCATCAAGATGTAAATTGTTATATGATGATTATAAAAAGCCTATAGCTATTATAGCAATATCTACAGACATAACTGATCAGATATCTATTGAGAAAGAGCTTAAAGAAAGTGAAAAAAAGTATAGGTTATTGATAACAAATGTATCTGATTCTATCTGGACTTCAGATAAAGATTTTAACATTAATTTCATTACTCGTTCAGTAGGACATTTTTTGGGGTACCAACCTGATGCATTCTTAAAGATGAAACAGAATGAATACCTAAGTCCAGATGCTTTGGACAAAATAAGTAAACTGAAAAGAAGAATAAATTATAATTTCAATTCGGTTAATTTCCCAATAATATTTAATGCACAATTGATCTGTAAAGATAATACCCGGAAATGGGCAGAAGCGAAAATAAATCCTTTATTGGAGGAAGATGGTGAAGTTGTAGGATTCGTTGGTGTATGGAGAGATATTACAAGTTTTATTTTAACAACAGAAAGAAATCAGACTTTAGAAGATAGACTTTCTCAAGGTGAAAAAATGGAAGCACTAGGAAGACTAGCAGGTGGTGTTGCTCACGATCTGAACAATGTATTAACAGGAATAGTCGCTTATCCCGATCTGCTTTTACTTAAGATGACTGCAGAAGACCCTTTAAGGAAAAAAGTATTGGCTATAAAGAAAAGTGGAGAAAAAGCAGCCTCTATAGTTGAAGATTTACTATCATTATCAAGGCGTGGTGTGAATAGATTTGCGCCAGTGAATGTAAATAAAGTTGTAAAGGATGTTCTGGAGTCTCCTGAAATTGAAAAACTTCATATTTATCATTCCAATATTCAATTTAAATTTACTGAAGACGATACAACTCCTAGTATATCAGGTGCTGAATTTCAAATTTCTAAAGTTTTAGTTAACTTACTTACTAACGCTGCAGAATCGATGGAAGGTGGTGGATCAATATTTGTTTCAACTAAATTTGAAAGTTCAAAAAATAGAACCATAAGATTTAACAATATTCCAGAAGGTGATTACACCGTATTATCAGTAACAGATGAAGGTGTTGGGATCTCCAAAGAAGATCAAAAAAGAATATTTGAACCATTCTTTACGAGTAAATCAATGGGTAGAAGTGGTACTGGTCTCGGTATGGCAGTTGTTTGGGGAACAGTGAAAGATCATGATGGATTTATTGAATTAACGAGTAAGGTAGGAACAGGTACTACCTTCGACCTTTATTTCCCTGCAATAGCGGGAACATCGCCAATAGATGATATTGTAGTTGATAGAAAATCATACCAAGGCAAAGGTGAAAAAATACTAGTAATAGATGATGAAGAAATCCAATTAGAAATTGCTCAATCTTTGTTAAATGAGATCAATTATAAAGTGAAAACAACAACCAAAGTGAATGAAGTTGATTCACTTGTTAAAAATTTTGATCCTGATGTTATTCTCTTGGACATGATCATGGGCGATGACAAAGATGGGCTTGATATTTACAAAGAGATAATTAAAATCAGATCGGATCAGAAAGTTATAATTGTTAGTGGATATTCTGATAGTGAAAGAATTCAAGAAGCAATGAAACTAGGTGTAAAAAAGTATGTCAAAAAACCTTATACTTTAGAAGAAATAGCCATAAATATTAAAGAGACATTACTCGAAGAAAGCAATGAACAATAAAAATAAAACCAGTAAATCGATAGATCAATTAGCTAAAGATAATTCTTCATCTTTGAATATCAATGCAGGCAAAGAAAAGCCAACTGGTATTTCAGGTGATAATTTAAAGTATATTATAAATAAAAAAAGAAAAAAATATACTCTTTCAGAATATACTGATGGTATCTTAAAAGGTGATAGAGTGGTCCTTGGTAGAGCACTTACTTTGATTGAGAGCAAGATAAAAGAAGATAACATTCTTTCAAATAAAATTATAGATAAAAGCTTACCTTATTCAGGAAAATCAATTCGGATAGGAATAACAGGCATTCCGGGAGTTGGTAAAAGTACATTTATTGAGGCATTTGGTCTATACCTCCTAGATAAGAGTAAAAAAGTAGCTGTTATGGCTGTTGATCCCAGTAGTAATTTATCACGTGGGAGTTTGATGGGAGACAAGACGAGGATGGAAAAGCTTTCAAGTAATCCTGATGTATTTATTCGTCCTTCTGCAACTTCGGGATTTTTAGGTGGTGTTAACCGTGCTACTAGAGAAGCAATAATCCTTTGTGAAGCAGCTGGATACGATATTATAATTATAGAAACAGTTGGAGTAGGACAATCTGAAGTGCTTGTTCATTCAATGGTAGATTTTTTCCTTCTTTTGCAAATTGCAGGAGCTGGTGATGAGCTGCAAGGCATTAAAAAAGGTATTGTGGAAATGGCGGATGCAATAGCTGTTTCAAAATCAGATGGTGACAATATTTTGAAAGCTAAACTATGTAAGCAGGAATTAGAAAACGCAACACACTATTCTTTAAATTACGATCCAGATTGGCAAATACCGATAACAACGATCTCATCTCAGGATAATATTGGTATAGATAAAGTATGGGAGACAATTCAAAAACATAATGATATCATGTCAAAAAATGGAAAATTCGAAGAAAAACGGAAATTACAACTTAATCAATGGTTGCAAACAACAATTTCACAAACTTTAGAAAATAGTTTTTATAATGATATTAAAGTTATGGAAGAATTTAAGAAAATAAAAAAGGATGTTATAAGAAAAACTATATCTCCTATAGTTGCAGCTGAGAAACTTATAAAAATCTTTATTAAAGAATAATTCATATAATAACCCTCCAAATAATACTAATTTACAATGCGATTCTTGTACTGCTAATTAAAATTGCAAGTGCAAAATATTTTATTATTGTATCGAAGTTATTTATAAAATATCTCTTGACAAGATTTGATACACCTACTAAATTCGTCATTGTAAAAAACAATGTTGTGCAAAGGTGTCACAGCATGAAAAAAATTAAAATTGTGAGGCAGTAAAATGTATAACATCGACAAGTTTATGGCTGAGCTTGAGAGGAAAAATCCCGCTCAACCTGAATTCATTCAAGCGGCAAAAGAAGTGATCGAATCAGTCATTGACACTGTTAATGAAAACCCTGCTTATCTTCAAGCTAAAATTCTTGACAGAATAACAGAACCGGACAGAACATTCTTATTCAAAGTCGAATGGGAAGATGACAATGGAGATATACAGGTAAACAAAGGATTTAGAGTTCAATTTAATAATGCAATTGGACCTTACAAAGGTGGATTAAGATTTCATCCAAGTGTAACTTTAGGTGGATTGAAATTTCTAGGTTTTGAACAAACATTCAAGAATAGTCTTACTACTTTACCAATGGGTGGAGGAAAAGGTGGTTCTGATTTTAATCCAAAAGGTAAATCAGACAATGAAATAATGAGATTTTGTCGTTCATTTATGACTGAACTACAAAAATATATTGGTCCACAAACAGATGTTCCAGCTGGAGATATTGGTGTTGGTGGAAGAGAGATTGGATTTATGTATGGACAATACAAAAGATTACGTGCTGAGAACACAGGAGTTCTTACAGGTAAAGGTATAGGTTGGGGTGGATCACTAATAAGACCAGAAGCAACTGGATTTGGTTCAGTTTACTATGCAGATGAAATGCTTAAACATAAAAATGAAACAATGAAAGGTAAAACAGTTTCACTATCTGGTTTTGGAAATGTAACTTGGGGATGTGCAATAAAAGCAACTGAACTTGGTGCTAAAGTTCTTACAATATCAGGACCTGATGGTTATATTCATGATGAAGATGGCATCAGCACAGAAGAGAAATTCAATTACCTTCTTGAATTAAGAGCTTCTAATAATGATATTGTTGCTCCTTATGCAGAGAAATTTCCAAATGCTAAATTTTTCCCTGGTGAGAAACCTTGGGGAGTTAAAGTAGATATGGCTTATCCTTGTGCAATTCAAAATGAATTAAATGAAGATGATGCTAAAAAATTGATCGCGAACGGATGTCAGTATGTAGTTGAAACTTCAAACATGGGTTGTACAGCAGATGCTGTAAATCATTTTGTCGCTGAGAAGATTGCTTTCGGTCCTGGTAAAGCTGCAAATGCTGGTGGAGTTGCTGTTTCAGGTTTAGAAATGTCTCAAAACTCAATGAAACTTGCTTGGTCAAAAGAAGAAGTTGATGAAAAACTTAAAGTTATTATGAGTTCTATTCATTCAGCCGGTGTAAAATATGGTAGTCAAGCTGATGGATTCGTAAACTATGTTAAAGGTTCAAACATAGCTGGTTTTAGAAAAGTAGCAGATGCAATGATTGATCTTGGATACTAGTAGATACTTTTTTGCAATTATATTAAGAAAGGCTCCTAATTGGAGCCTTTTTTTTATATGAAAATTTTAAATAGTGATTTTAAAAAAAAGATCGTAAATTGTATATTACAAATATGTTAATATAGGGGTTTGATTATGGGAGATAAATCATTCAATGCATTCGAAATGGCTCAGCAGCAATTTGATAACGCAGCTGATATGCTAGAGTTAGATGAAGTAACAAGAGAATTATTAAGAAATCCTATGAAAGAATTCCACTTCAGTATTCCTGTTACTATGGATGATGGAAGAAAAAAAGTATTTCGTGGTTTCAGATGCATGCATAATGATGCCAGAGGACCTGCGAAAGGTGGTATAAGGTTTCATCCACAAGAAACAATAGACATTGTAAGGGCTTTATCAATGTTAATGACTTGGAAAACTTCCGTTGCTGATATTCCTCTTGGGGGAGGCAATGGAGGAGTAATTTGTGACCCTCACAATTTAAGTAATAGAGAGCAGGAGCAAATTTGCAGAGGATGGGTTCGTCAAATCTATAAAAATGTTGGACCATTCACGGATATTCCTGCACCTGATGTTATGACGAATCCTCAACATATGCTATGGATGCTTGATGAATATGAAGTAATGTCTGGTAAAAAGCAACCGGGCTTTATAACTGGGAAGCCTGTTGGTATGGGTGGATCTTTAGGAAGAATGGAATCAGCTGGTTATGGCGTGATCATTAACATAAGAGAGGCTTTAAAGAAGTTGAGTTTAAAAGCAAATGCCACTTCTATGAGTATTCAAGGTTTTGGGAATGTTAGTCAGTATGCAATTGAACTTTATATTCAGATGGGTGGTAAAGTTATCTGTGTTTCCTGCTGGGATCAGAAAGATGAGAAAAGCTATTCTTTCAAAAAAGAGAACGGTATTGATCTTAAAGAATTAAAAAACATTTCTGATCAATTTGGCGGAATCGATAAAAGTAAAGCGGAAGAATTAGGATATGAAGTTCTTGATGGTAATGAATGGTTGGTTCAAGAAGTCGATATTCTTATTCCTGCGGCAATGGAAAATCAAATTACAGAAGATAATGTAGAAAAAATATCATCAAGAGTTAAAATAATTGCTGAAGGTGCGCACGGACCAACTACTCCGGAAGCCGATAAAATTATTGAAAGTAAGGAGATATTCTTAATTCCGGATTTTTTAGCTAATGCGGGGGGAGTGATCTGCAGTTATTTTGAACAGGTACAATGTAATATGAATTACTTTTGGACCAAAGATGAAGTATTAGGTAAATTAGATCAGAAAATGACTTTTGCATTCAATTCGGTTTACCAATTTTCAAATAAAAATAATATGTCAATGAGAGTATCTGCTAATATCATGGCGATAGAAAAAGTTGTAGATGCATGCAAAGGTCGTGGTTGGGTATAATAAACTATTTAGGATAAAATTATGATAAACGAATTTAACAGGACATTTTTCGATGATGAGCAAAAAATTTCATTTATTGGAGAGGGAGAACTTGGAGGGAAAGCAAGTAGTTTAAAGTTTTTCGATGATATATTAAAAGAGAGTGATTTTACTGAGTTCGATGAAATTCAGATTGATATTCCTACTTTTACTGTCCTTAGAACTGATGTCTTTGATGACTTTATGACACAAAATGACCTTTATGACATTGCATATTCAGATAGTAGTGATGATGAAATTGCATTAGCGTTTCAGAATGCTTCACTTCCTTTCTCAGTTCTAGGTGACCTGAGAGAATTAATTTCAAAAGTAAATGTTCCTCTGGCAATAAGATCTTCGAGTATGCTTGAAGATGCAAAATACAAACCATTTGCCGGAATCTATGGAACAAAGATGATACCGAATAACCAATTCGACTCAGATACAAGATTCACAAAGATGGTTGAAGGTATAAAATATGTTTATGCTTCGACTTTCCTTAAAGATGCAAAGGAATATTTCACAGCATCTGGGCTGGATATAAGAACAGAGAAAATGGCTGTAATAATCCAAGAGATCATCGGGAATAGATATGGAGATAAGTTCTATCCAAATTTGTCAGGAGTAGGTAAATCATATAACTATTATCCGATAAATGATACACTGCCTGAAGACGGTGTGATAAATTTGGGGTTCGGACTTGGTAAAACTATTGTTGACGGAGGATTCTCATGGATATACTGTCCTAAGTGTCCAAATAAAAAACCTCCTTTCGGATCAGTTACTGATATGCTTAAGTTAACTCAAACTGAGTTCTGGTCTGTAAATATGGGTGAACCTTCAGCATATGATCCAATAAAAGAAACAGAATATATGTTGAAAGAAAATATACATTCAGCTGAGGAGGATAATACTCTTCAGAACTTAGCGTCTACATATGATCATGCAACTGAAAGATTAACAATGGGGACTGGAAGGGATGGTGCGAGAGTTCTTAATTTTGCTCCTCTTTTGTCATTAGAACTGATACCTGTTAATGACCTTTTAAAAAGTTTGATGAAAGTCTGTGAAGAAAAAATGAATTCTCCAGTTGAGATAGAATTTGCTATGACTTTTTCTCAAGACAGTTCGTTAGAAAAGCCTTATAGATTCGGTTTACTGCAAGTAAGGCCAATGGTGGTTAATGATACAGATGTGTCATTAGAAAGGTCAGAGCTGTCATCAGAGGACACTGTAATAGCATCAGAGCATGTACTCGGTAATGGTACAAGTAGTAATATTCAGGATATTGTATTTGTTAAACATGAAACTTTTGATCCTGCAAATACAAAATTAATTGCAAAAGAAATCGCTGAAATCAATACAAAGTTATTGAGTGAAAAGAAGCCTTATATTTTAATTGGTTACGGTAGATGGGGCAGTTCAGATCATTGGCTTGGTATTCCAGTAACCTGGAGTCAGATATCAGGAGCTTCAATTATAGTTGAGGCTAGTCTTGAAAATATGAACATTGAATTCAGTCAAGGTTCACATTTTTTCCATAACTTGACAAGCTTTAAAATTCAATATTTTTACCTCCCTCTTAGTAATGATTTTCCGATAGATTGGGATTGGATCAGATCACTTGAGCATATAACAGACTTAGAGTTTGTTTCACATGTTAAATATGATAAAACATTGAAGACTATAGTTGATGGAAAAAGTAGATCAGGAGTAATAAAAAAATAGGTAGTGCCATGCAAAACGACAAATTACTTTCAAAGCTTATAAACGATCTAAATGAACGTGCGAAAGAATCCAAATGTTTATATGAGATTCAAAATCTGTTAAATGATAAAGAGCTCACATTTGATGATGTATGTTACAATATAGTTACGATACTTCCTATGGGATGGCAGTTTCCAGAGATATGCAAAGCTCAACTCTTGTATAAAAATAAAATATTTCAGGTTGAAGAATTTGAGGAGACTCTTTGGATGCAAGAATCTCAAATAATCTTGCAGGGAAAAGTTGTTGGACAGATTAATATTTATTATACTGAAGAAAGACCACAGACAGATATTGGACCGTTCCTAAATGAGGAACTTGCACTAATAGAAACTATAGGTAAGCAATTTGAGTTTTATTTACTTCACCAGCAATTAAGAACGGTTTTTGATAACACAGCAAATGAAGGAAATTCGACACAGAGTGAATGGAGATATATACTTGATCTACTTACCAGAACAGATAGGGGTTTTGCAGCTAGAATATCAAGAAAAATGATCAATTTCCTATGTCTTAACGGCGTTAACGAAGCAGAATCTCTATTGGAAAAATTTAGCATTCATGATGAAGGAGATAAAGAAAAGAACTTTCCATTTAAAGCCTTGGATGACATAGATTCAATGATGACATTAAAAGATGTATTTTCTGTTGCAGAAAGACATTTAAATGAAAAAGAAATTTTAACGAATGTTCATAAATGGATAAAGCAGGAGAGTTCTGCTTTCATGGCAAATATTCTAAATAATAATGCAACAACACTCAGTGAGATAATAAGTGCACTCGAGAAGTATCATTTCCTGGCAGAGCAGGGGCTTGAATTATCAACTTTAAGACAGAAGAGTTTTACTGTGGCTCTGATTAGGAAAATTATGTCCGATCAAGGATCATTTATTGATGTTGCAAAAAAGCATTTAGATGTATGTGCTTTCTATAAATTGACAGAAAACCTCATTCATCCTGAACATAGTCTTGGAAAATTGGGAGGTAAAAGTTCAGGTCTTATAGTGGCATCGCATATATTATCAGCTGTTTCAGAAAAAGAAAAAAGTTTAAGTAAAATTAAGACTCCCAAGACTTGGTATATTACAGCTGATGGGATACTTGATTTTATGAAGCATAATAACCTTGAAGATATAATGGAGCAGAAATATAAAGATATAGGCCTAGTACGACAGGAATATTCTTATGTAATTCATGTGTTTAAAAATTCTCCGCTTTCCTCAGATATGATAAAAGATCTTTCAAAGTGTTTAGATGATCTTGGAAATATGCCTTTAGTTATTAGAAGTTCAAGTTTACTTGAAGACAGACTTGGTACGGCTTTTGCGGGAAAGTATAAAAGTTTGTTTGTAGCAAATCAAGGTTCTAAGAAGAAAAGAATGACTGATCTAATGGATGCAATCACAGAGGTCTATGCTTCAACTTTCGGTCCTGATCCAATCCAATATAGAGCTGAGCACGAGCTTTTGGATTATAATGAGCAAATGGGTATAATGATTCAGCAGGTAGTCGGTAAAAAAGTTGGGGATTATTTTTTTCCGGCTTTTGCAGGAGTAGCATTCAGTAATAATGAATATAGATGGTCAAGCAGGATCAAAAGAGAAGACGGTCTTATAAGATTAGTGCCAGGATTGGGAACAAGAGCTGTTGACAGGACGAGTAATGATTATCCTGTACTAATATCTCCAAAAAATCCTGATCTCAGAGTTAATGTGTCAATAGATGAGATGATACGCTATTCGCCTAAACAAATCGACATTATCAATTTAAAGAATAATGAATTTGAAACTAAAGATATCGATGAAATCATAAAAGAGTGTGGTGATAGTTATCCTATGATCAATAAACTTGTTTCGATAATTTCTGAAAAATACCTTCATCCTGCAAAGAAATTTGGAACTGATTATAAGAAAGACAATTTTGTAGTTACTTTTAATGGACTGTTTTCAGATAAGAAATTCATGAATGAGATGAACGGTATTTTACTTACATTGAAGCAAAAGTATGAGCATCCTGTTGATATTGAATTTGCTCATGATGGTGACGACCTTTATCTATTACAATGTCGTCCTCAAAATCTCGGTTATGAATCAAAACCAATAACTTTCCCTGAAAATGTCAAGACAGAGGATATATTATTTACAGCCAATAAGTTTATATCGAATGGTTTAGTTCAAGGAATATCCCATGTTGTATATGTGGATCCAATTGAGTATGCAAATCTTTCTTCATTAGAAGAACTGAAAACTGTTGGAAAAGTAGTTGGACTTTTAAATAAAATATTGCCTAAAAGGCAGTTTATTCTAATGGGACCAGGTAGATGGGGAAGTAGAGGTGATATTAAATTAGGTGTGAGTGTTTCATACTCTGATATAAGTAATTCCAGTATGTTGATAGAAATTGCTAAGAAGAATAGAGATTATGTACCGGATCTGTCTTTCGGAACTCATTTTTTTCTTGATCTTGTTGAAGCAGGTATAAGATATTTACCATTATATCCTGATAATCGAGATATTGTTTTCAACGAAGAATTCTTCGAAGAAAGCACAAATGTTTTGAAAGACTTGCTGCCGCAATACTCTTCTCTGTGTAAGGTAATAAAAGTTATTGACGTTAAGAATGTTACCAAAGGCAGAGAGATTCAAATATTTATGAGTGTAGAATCAGATAAAGCAATGGCATTGATAAGAAATGTAGACGAAGAATCCTCTTCTGTCTATCATGATAATATTCCCGCAAAGAAAGTTAAAAAAAGAGATATCGATCAAAAAGATGATTTTCATTGGAAATGGAGATTGAGAGCAATTGAAAAAATAGCAGAAGCTTTGGATGTAAAAAGATTTGGAGTGAAGGAACTATATATCTTTGGCAGTGCGAAGAATGCTACCTCGAGACCTGATAGTGATATTGATATTTTAATACATTTTGTTGGTGATGAGAGTCAAAAAGAAGGTTTATTAATTTGGTTAGATGCATGGAGTACCAGTTTAGGATATTATAATTTTTTAAGTACTGGCTATAAGGTTGAGAACATACTCGATATTCACATAATTACGGATGATGACATTAAGAACAAAGATAGCTATGCAATGAAGATCTCTGCAGTATCTGATGCTGCTAGACCATTATTGATAAATAAGAAGTGATTTAACGATCATAGTATTACTCTTTCTATAAGTGATTTAATGATCATAGTATTACTCTTTCTATAGTTGAAAGATCCTCAAGTTGAAATTTTATTAGAGATAATTCAGTTCCGTCATGAGCAGCATTTAGCATTATAGTTTCATTGATTGTGTCCAAGTAGCTACCGGTTAATCTTGTAGATTCATGAATATGACCATGAAGAGTTAAATACGGAGATCTATTTTCTATAAATCGCTGTATCGCAATACTTCCTACATGAACATCGAAAGGAACAAAATCAATCATTTTACCATCTAGATCAGCTCTGTCAAGTTTTGTTTTGTAAGGTGGTGAATGAAATAAAATTATTGTTTTACTGAGATCGTCATTTTGAAATAATTCACTCAGGTCATCTTTGATTGTTGAATATTTTTTTTCATAGTTACTTACTTCAATTGTTCTAGAACCTTCTTCAGGGCTGACACACCCAGGATCTACAAACCTCGATACATCATATTTCTCCCAGTCTTTCAACATGAATGGAGTAGGAGGGATGTATGAGTAACCAAAAATCGAATATTCATTAAAAATGATTTTTTTATTATGAAGATATTTCCAAATTTCCTGTTTATCGTACTTAATCATATCCTCTTCTTCAGATCGGGCATCATCATTTCCAAGTATGATAAATATTTTTGGATACTCTTTACCTAATCTATTTTTTATTTTTTGTAGCTCAATAATTAAAAAATCGTTAAGAAAATCTTTGTCTTTCCATTCACTGGAAAAAGTATTCGGAAACAGATCCCCACCAAAAAATATTAGATCCGGTTTCTCTGAAAGTATTTTAAGAAAAAGTTTTTCATAGCGTTCTTTTATGCCATGAAGGTCAGTAATAAAAAAACATGATGTCATAAAATCTCCGTAGAATTTATTATAGGATAATTACTGCTTGTCCAGTAGCTCCATTAGCTTTTAGAAATGAATTCTTTTTCAATCGAACATGTCTTAAGATATCGTCTTCATAAATGCAATTAATCCTATTAAGTTTATGAATATCGATCTTTCCGTCATTTAAATATGGGTTTATCGTCATATAGACAACTTTCAGATTTGTAATATTCTGGAAAAAATGTGAACCCTGACTAGGATCAATATGAAATTCCTTCAGCCCATGTTCCACTATTACTTTTGCCTGAGAGATCTGAGCCCACTTGACAGGTATTCCCAACCATGGATCTGCTGAACCCCATCTACCTGGACCGATCAAGATATAATTTTTATCTTCTTTTATGAATTTATCATTTAATTCTTCTAATTTCCTTGCGATCTCTTCAGTCTTAGCGGGATTAAAATCGTCAGGTTTTATATAAATGATATCAGCAATATTATCCATGGTTCCGTTGCCTAATGTGGAGTTTGAATGAATAATAGACTTTTTGATCTCTTCTTTAGATATGGTAATATCGCTGAATTCAAGTCCTTGAACGATCGGTCTTATCTGCAAGAAATGAAATTGATCCGGTATGTTCTTATCCGGATTTACTTGCATTGCAAACTCGATTTCAACAGGTGTATTCATTTCGTTAGAACCAAGTTCCATAATATCTTTAAGAACATCAGCTAGAGGGATCATTCCGAATTTCAGTATAGGTGAAAAAGTGAGTACTTTCTTGCCGACATCCTCGTTTCCATCCCTGAGTACATCATTTTGAGCATCATATGTTGAAGACATCATTTTTAAAGAATTATCTTTTTCTGCTTCATCAATGTTCAATAAGCATAAGTTGTCACTTTCATTTACAGTAGGAATAAAAGGTTTTGACATGTCCAATGCATAGAATTTTTTTTGAGTATTTCTTAATGCCATTTCAGCATTGGTTATCTGAAGTATTTTTTTTGGATATTTTGGGGAGAATCTCAACGAAGTTTCACCATCTACAATAGTTTTACCCAAACCGAGAGCTATATTTACAATACCTTCTTCTGTTTTTTCTTTTTCAATAGGATAAAAATTTAATGATCTAGCAACACCTGATAATGAAGGATAGAAACGTTTAGATTTTTCATCCGTAGCATACCGCTTCCCACTTATTTCTTGAATAATAACAGCCATTTTTTCTTCATCGATCATATTATTTGTTGCAGCCATATAATTTTTACTAAATTTAAAAAACGTTGAGGCATAAACAGATTTAATAGCTTGGCACAATTCTTTGACTCGAGTATTTATATTCGTGTCATTATTAGCAATCATGTAAGTTGAATATACTCCAGCAAAAGGTTGAAAGTATGAATCTTCAAGTAAGCTGGATGATCTTATGGCTAAAGGGTCTCTAAAGTAAGACAAAATACAATGTAATGTTTCTTTTAAGTGAGGTGGAAGATCTCCTAATAAAAATATTTTCAAGATATGCTCATCAGAAGAATTGGATAATGCGATAGGATACAGATCGTTTAATTCCATAAATTCTTCAAATATTTCTGTTGATACAATGATTGTTCTAGGAACACTTATTGTAAGATTATCATACTTGAAAGCTATCTTATTTCTTTTGAGGAAATAATCTATGAATGCTAAACCTCTACCTTTACCTCCTAAAGAGCCTTTTCCAATACGTGCAAATCTAGTATAATCGTCAAAATGATCTTTGTCAAATGTTGCAATAGTTCCTCTTCCTGTGTTAATCCTGTAACTTTTTATCATATTAATTACAAAATCTCTTGTATCTTCAGCACATGTAAAATCATTTTGCTTCTTGTGTTTTACCAAATCCGCCAAAGTAAAAAGTGCTCTCGCTTTAAACCATTTTGAAAAATGATTATTTTTTGCATGATATTCAAAAGAACTCAATGAGACTACTTCTAACTTATGCTGTAAACTTTTAAGATCTGTGGCTTTGCCGATCTCATCACCTGACTCAGGATCTAAAAAAACAAAATCACCAAACCCGAAATTTGTTTTTATATGTTTTCTTAGTTTATTTAATAGATTTTTTGAATTCTTGTTAATGAAAGCGGCGTTCATTGATTCAGATTTTTTTTCATGCTTAGATTGAGAAGATTGTAGCAAGATGGGTAGGTCCTTATTTTCATTACGAATAAATTGGCATAATTTCAGTCCAGCTTCACTATCGCAGACACCATTGATATCGTATGAGATATCTGAGATAATACCAAGAATATTCTCCTTGTATTTTTCATACATTTCCATTGCTTGTTCATAGTTATTCGCAAGTAATATTTTAGGTCTTGCCCTCATTCTCATTGTTCTCTGATGTTCATTTAAACCTTCTTTCATCAAAGCTTGAGTTTGATTAAACAGTATCTTATACATGCTGGGCAAATAACTTGAGTAGTATCTAACTGAGTTTTCTACCAGAATAAGGGCATATGTTCCAACCTCACGGACATCATGCTCTACATTCATTGAATCTTCTATTAATTTTACAATCGCCAGTAAAATACTAGAATCACCTAACCAGGAGAATACATATGCTATATGCGATAGGTCTTTATTACTTAGAAAATTAGATACTTCACGTGAAAAATGTGTTAGTACTACAATTGGGATATCAGGATATTCGTCATTTATCTTTTTTGAGAGTTCGAAAGGTAATATGTCTCCCAGGTTTATCATCGTAATTATTAGGTCATAATCTTTTTCTTTAAGTTGTTCAAATGCTTCTTCCTGATTTGAAACTTGAGTAAAAATAGGAGGATATCTAAGATTGATTGATACATACTCTTGAAATATCTGCTCATCTATTCTTCCATCCTCTTCAAGCATAAACTTATCGTATTTACTGCAGATCAAAAGAATATCATGAATTCTATTTTGCATTAGTTCACTGAACGGTTCTTCTCTAAAATGTTGTTTATACAAAATGTTTTGTTCTTTAATTCGGTTAATATCTTTCATTTCGGATCCTGAGTGTTTAACAATAGGGGTTGGTTATAGGTTATTAAACTAATACTTTCTTTAGTAATAAATCAAGAATAATATTTTAAGTTATTCGATTGCAAATTTCTTAGTTATTTTATATTTTTATATGTCATAAACATATTTGAATTGTTCTAGTATAAGCTATGAAATTAATGGAATTTAAAATATAGGAAGTAAAATATAAATGCAGAATGAAATATTAGTTATTATTCCTACATACAACGAGATAGAAAATGTAGAAAAAATGATAAATACAGTATTAAATTTAGATAACAAGATCGATATATTGATCGTTGATGATAATTCACCGGATAAAACAGGTGAATTTGTAAAAGCTGAATATTCCAAAGAGAAAAGAGTAAATTTAATTGAAAGAGCAGGAAAGCTTGGTCTAGGAACTGCATATATTGAAGGATTTAAATTTGCTTTAGAACAAAATTATGAGTTTATCATTGAGATGGATTGTGATTTTTCACACAATCCGAAAGATATACTCCGTCTTTTAGAAGCAGTGGAAGGAAATGATCTTGTTATCGGTTCAAGATATATTCAGGGCGTAAATGTTGTAAATTGGCCACTGAGAAGATTGATCTTAAGTATGGGAGCTTCACTATATACTAGGATCATTACCGGTATGCCTATTAAAGATGCTACATCAGGTTTCAAATGTTTTAAAAGAAAAGTTATTGAAGCAATAAAATTAGATGAAATACATTCTAATGGATATTCATTTCAGATCGAAATGCATTATAGATCATGGGAAAAAGGTTTTAAGATAAAAGAAATACCGATTGTTTTTACTGATAGGATAGATGGTATTTCTAAAATGGGAAAACATATTGTCAAAGAAGCAATATTCATGGTTTGGAAATTAAGATTTCCAAAATTATTCGGAAAAACAAAGAAATAGAAGTATGAGAATATGGATCTTTCAGTAGTAATAGTAAATTATAATGTAAAGTATTTTTTGGAAAATACAATTCATTCTGTAAAGAGAACAGCATCAGATCTTTCTTATGAGATAATTGTAGTAGATAATGCCTCAAAAGACAACAGTAGGGAATACATAACTTCGCGTTTCAGTGATATAACTTATATTTACAATGAAGCTAACGTTGGATTTGCAAAGGCAAATAATCAAGGTCTAAGAATCGCAAAAGGTGATTATATACTTATCTTAAATCCTGATACGATCGTAAAAGAAAGAACTATGAAGTTATTGATAGACCATCTGAAGGCAAATCCAAAAACGGGTCTTGTTACATGTAAGATAATTGGTCCGGAAGGAAATATTGATCATTCTTCTCATAGATCTTTTCCAACAGCTTGGAATTCATTTTGTCATATCTCAGGACTTTCTAAAATATTCAGCAATTCCAAAATGTTTTCAGCATATAACCTCTTGTATCTTGACGATGATCTTGTGTCTGAAGTAGATGCAGTTTCGGGATCTTTTATGCTCTTTAGAAAAGAGATTATTGAGGATGGAACCTTTATGCCTGAAGATTATTTTATGTATGGAGAAGATATAGATTTTTGTTATCAAATTAAGAAAAAGGGTTACAATATAGAGTATGTTCCTATAGGTGAGATCATACATTTTAGAGGTCAAAGCTCGAAAAAAGATAGGATCAAATTAAGAAAATATTTTTATACTTCAATGAAAATATTTGTGAATAAAAATTATTCCTCGAGATATTCTTTATTTTTTCAAATTATGTTAGAATTAGCAATATTTACAGCATATATAATGTCAGTTGGAAAAATCTTCTTAAATAAATTTATTCTTCCCATCTTAGATATTGCTTCATATTTTGGAGGGTTAATAATAGCTATTGCAGCATATACACCTTTGATGAATATCCTTGGGATCAATAAAGAGATTGGTTATTCATCAATAAAATTAGAGATGTATTTAAGTGTATCCATTATTTATATTTTTATCATTATTTCAGTTTTTTTACTAAACAATTTATATAGTAATATGAAGCATTCATATAAACAGTTTTTAAAATCAATGTTCTTTATTTCATTGACAGTTGTAAGTATTACTTTTTTTATGAAAAATGTAGCATTTTCCAGAGCTATATTATTTTTAATGTTATTATTTAGTGGATCTTTAATGTTTTTTTTGAGAATATTTCTGTTAAGAAAAATGAAATTATTTCTCAATAAAACTTTAATAGTTGGGATAGATGATATATCGAAATCATTTTTAAATTTAGAAAATGAATTAGCTTATGAAGGTATGGCTATCACAGGATTTATAGACACAGGTCATGGGTACTTGGGTAAAAGTGTAGGTAAGTATGCAGTATTAGGGAATTTGAAATATCTAATTGATATAATGAAGGTCGAAGAAGTAAATTATGTTATATTTTCTTTAAAGAGTATTTCGTTGCCTGAAATCATGAATTTTAAAGAAGTGCTTAAGTTAAATAAGAAAAATTTTAAGATAATTCCTGATTTTTTAAGTATAAAAAATGGTCAAATTCAATATTTAAATGTATCTGACTAAGTAAATAGTATCGGAAAAATAAATAGTAATATATCAGACTCGGAGGAGTGTATGGAATATTTTAAAAAAGTATTTAAATGGTTTATAAAAACGACATTGACTGTAATAATTGTTTTTGCAGTGTTATTTGTTTTTATAGCAATATTTATTTCTAAAATATCTTATGACCAGATGAATCACGATGTCACAGTGAAAAATGATAGCTTTCTTGTTTTAAATTTCAAAAATGGTTTGAAAGAAAGTCCGAGTGAACAAATTAACATTAACCTGACTAATTTAAGAGATCTGAGTAAAAAACAATTAACTTTTTATGAAGTTCTTAAATCTATTGAGCAGGCAGGAACGGATGAAAAGATCAAAGGTATTATTTTGGATCTAGATAGTTGGAAGGTATCCTCTGTTCAAACAAAAGAAATTTCTCTGGCTTTGAAAAAATTTAAGGAATCAGGGAAAAAAATATTTGCATATTCTTACGGAATCACTAAAGGAAGTTATTTGGCAGCAATCTTTGCAGATGAGATCATTATGCCACCGACGAACTCATCTGACCTGATACTTTCAGGATATAGTATTTCACTTCCTTATTATAAAGACCTTGGTGACAAACTTGGCATTAGTGTGAATGTTATACATATCGGGGACTTTAAGGGTTTTGGTGAGAATTATGCAAAGAATAAAATGTCTGACAATCTCAGGAAGAGTTATACAGATCTTCTTGACTCAAGACTTGATCTGTTTGCACAAGATGTGGCAGACAATAGAAAAATTGATAAAAACGATTTTTTAAATAGACTTCTAAACGGAGAATTTGCATATATCAATCCAAATGAAGCGCTTGAAAATAAGCTTATTGATAAAACTCAATCGTACAATGATTTTCTCAATGATCAAGGAATTAACGAAAAACAATTGTTGGATATAAATAATTATCCTCCTAAAGAACAATACACATTCTCAGATTCAAAGATTGCTGTTGTATTTGCCGAAGGCGATATCACAATGGGAAACAATGGAATGAGTTATGGGGGTGATTCAATTTATCCTGATAAATTTTACAAAATATTTGATAAAATCGAAAAAGATGAAGATATTAAAGCTGTTGTCTTAAGAATAAATTCTCCTGGAGGATCATCGTTAGCGTCAGAATTAATATTGCAGAGAATCAAGAACTTAAATAAAACAGTTCCCGTAGTTGTTTCAATGGGTTCAGTCGCTGCTTCAGGCGGTTATTATATTTCAAGCAATGCAGATAAGATATTTTTAGATAAATATTCGATTACAGGTTCAATAGGAGTTGTCTCTGTAATTCCTAATTTTAAAAAATTGGTTGATAAAATAGGCATCAACTATGAAAAAATAGAGAAAGGGAAATATACAAACATATTAGATCTTACAGATTCTGTCTCACAGGATGATATTTTACTTTTCAGAAATGTAATGCAAGATATATATACTGAATTTAAAGACAGGGTTTCAACGGGTCGGAATATAAATGTTGATGACCTTGAAAAAATTGCTCAAGGAAAAGTTTGGACAGGTGATCAAGCTGTAGCAAATGGTTTAGCGGATGAAATAGGTGGAATTGAGAAAGCAATTGAAGAAGCTGCAAATATAGCCAAGATTAAAAATTACAATGTTGAAATGTTTCCTAAATCCAAGTCATTCACCGAAAAACTGTTTGATGCTAAAATAGAAACATCTACAAATATTTTTGCTGGAATAGATTCTAAAGAATTGAAAAGCAGTTTGAAATTATTGGATAATTCTATAAAGTTTGCAAAGAAGCCTATTTTACTAATGCCTTTCAATGTCGAGTAAATCAGTAAATTACTTCCCAAAGAAATAATCCTTTGGGTGACATAGTTTTAGGAGCATATATCCTATCTTTTTTATCAAGAATGCGCTGAATATCATCAATGTTTAGCGTATTTCTATTTAACTCCATAAAAGATGAAATTATTATTCTTACCATATTGTGTAGGAATCTGTTCCCATGGATCTCCATAACTACTTCATCTTCATGTTGAAAAAATTTCAACTCAGTAATCTTACAAATATAATGTTTAACTTCAGCTTTTGCGCTACAGTACGATTGAAAATCCTTTTCCCCAATAAATATCTTTGCCCAAATATTAAATTGATCAATGTCAATCTTATAAGGGTGAATTAAGGAATATCGATTCCTGAAAATATCATGAGTATTTCTAATAAAATATCTGTAAATTCTTTTTTTTGCAGCAAATCTAGAATTAAAATCTTCTGAAACTTCTTCGGAGCTAAGTGCAAGGATATCTTTTGGTAGAATATTATTCAAAGGGTGTATTATTTTATCAGCTGGAATTTGACTCGAATCAATTTTGAAATTAATTGTTTGTTGTTTAGCATGGACACCGGCATCAGTTCTACCGGAGAATATTGTTAATACTTTTGTTCCAAAAAGTTGAAATAAACACTTTTGAATTTCTTCCTGTACTGTTCTAACACTAGGCTGAATCTGAGATCCATGGAAATCAGTTCCATCATACTGTATTATCATTTTGATATTCATAGGGTCTATAATACAATAATTATTATTGAAATGACAATTAAAAAATAATCTTTTAAATTAAAATTCTTTTTGAGATAAAAGCTTCTCTGCTTAGAGAAAGAAAAGCCTTGCCCGCTGAAATAAAGATCTGTATTTTTTGCCATAATAAAACTTTGAATAAAAAGTGTTCGTAGGATATCTATATTTTCAAAGATCTTGGATTTTAAATTTTTACTTTGTTTAAATCCCCTGATTTTTCTAAGCTTTATTATATCTTTACCAATCTGAAATAACTCAGAAACTGATCTAATTCCTAAAATGAATGAATATAATATCTTCCTTGCATAAATTCGTAGAGATAATGGTTTAATCTTGCTTAAACTTGAGTCAAAATGGTTTAATAAATAACCATAATCTAAACATTGATTAAAGAAAGAACTCAATAGGAGTAAGTTTGTTATTTTAATTGCATAGATTATAATATCGAATAATTCAAAATTGGAAAGGATCATAAATACGACTGAAAATAGAATAAATATTATGAATCTTTTTATTGGTACAATAAATAATAAGTTAAATCGATTGATCGTTAGTATAAAGGAGCAATATAATGCTAAAATAATAAAATTATAAAACATTGTTTCGGAAAAAACAATTGAGAACATAAAAGATAAAATAATTATCATGAATGCAATTGGATTTATTTCCAATTTATCAAAGACAACTTCTTTTTTAAATATTGATTGATTATAATTTCGCATAAGTAATTAAAAAAAAAGGCAAACCAAAGTTTGCCTAATAATTTATGTGATTATTGTTTAGTCTAAACCTTCATATAGAAAGTTTATTTTTTGTTTAAGTTGGTAATCAATATCTTTGCTGTTTTCATATAATGGCTTTAATAGTTCTTTAGCTTTAGTTATATTTCCTGCTTTTGAATAAGAATCTGCAGCTAAATATAAACTTTTATCTTTATGAAAACCATCATCAGAAATTGCTGCATTATTATAATATTTACCGGCTTTATCTGCAAGTTTGGAATCCTTCGTTTCGAGCCACTTATCCATGTAAAGTCCACCAAGTATATTATTTGCGGCGAATTCAGTTGGTCCGTACACAGTGTTAGATCCCATGTGTTTTTCAAGTAAAGATATTGCCTTATCTGATTTACCTTCTTTTACAAATGCTTGAGCAGTTATTATCATAATATCTCCTGCAGCTCCATAACCAGAATATTTCTCTAAATAATTTGGTCCGAGTTCAATGACTTTAACATATTCTTTATCTTGAAAAGCCTTATTGATTTCATAAAGTTTATCAGATGCGATTACTTTCGTTTTAGCTTCATTTGACTTATACACATTAACTAAGATAATAATCACTGCTATTGAAGCGATCAAAGTATAGATCATATTTTTATTTTTTTGCAAAAAATCAAATGTTTTTTCCATTTCTTCGTTTTCAGCTTTTCTTTTAAAGTCTATAGCCATTTGTTACTCCAAGTTTTGTTTTTTCTTAGGTTTTCTTTGTTTAGTTGAATTCCTTCGTCGCACTTAGTACTCCCGAGAGGAATTATTTCCTGTTTCAGTTGAATTCCTTCTGTCGTACTTTGTACTCCCGAGAGGAATTGAACCTCCGACCAATAGTTTAGGAAACTACTGCTCTATCCACTGAGCTACGGAAGCATTTGTTCATAATGACCTATTTGAACTTTTTGAATATATAAAAAGCTATGTACAAAGTCAATGAAAAATCTTAGACATATCTAATATATATATGGTTCTTTAAGCTTACTAAAACTTAGTTGGTCAATTGAAAGGTCGTAGTATTGGTCGATCCACTTCTCAATATACCAGAAATGCCCATCGATCTTAATTATTTCAAATGTAAAAACCCCCTTGACCGTAAAAACTGTTGAAGAAGTATCAGTAAAACTCATTGAATAATCTAATTCGATATTCAAGGAATTGAGAGTTTCGTTATAAGTATCATTTAAAGATAAACTTATATCAGAAAAAGCTGATCCTGAAATTTTTATTTCATCGATGAATAATTTTTCATTATCAATACCCCAATCAACAAAGATACTTGGATCTGAAATATCTTCTGAATTTGTTTCAAAAGAATATGACCAGTCTGTTGTTAAAGGGTCTATAAGTAAAGATTCATATGCATTTTTATCTAATGTTAGTAAAGATGTTTTTAAATTGGTTACTAATTCATTTACTGATTCTGAAATATAAACATCTCCATCAGAATTAGGATCCTCAGGGTCTCTGGTTGAGAAAATGTCAGAGCATGACATTAGTAACAGAAAGCTTATAAGTAATATTAAGTATTTTCTTGCCATGCAATACTCTTTCTTTTATATTGGTCATTCAAAATATATACAAGTTAGAAAAAAAATTCAATTAAAATTTGTTTATCAACAAGGAGTTTAAATGATATCATTTAAGAAAAAAGATAGTCCTAAAGCAGGTTTAGATCTTTCAGTAGAGAAACTGGCACTAACCAATACCGTTACTATTGAAGCTTTGATACAAGTTCTGATCAAAAATAAAGTGGTTGAAGCGAATGATATATTGGATGAAATCAAGAAATTACAAAAAAATACTAAAGTTCTAAAGGATGAAGTGAAATAATAATTTCATATTTCGATTAAGTCAATATGACTTTTATTTTCTGTTTTCGAAGGCTTGTTTCAAAGTTATTTATTTCCTATTTTCAAAAGCTTGTCTTAGGGTTATCTCATCAGTATATTCGATCTCACCTCCAACAGGTATTCCACTGGCTAAGCGAGAGATTTTAACACCAGAAGAATTCAGTCTGTTTGAAATATATAATGAAGTGGAATCTCCCTCAATAGAATGATTCAAACCAATAATAAGCTCAGATATATTATGTTCTTTTACCCTATTGAAAAGTTCATCTAATCTTAATGCGTTGGGTCCGATACCATCTAACGGATTCAGCAATCCTCCCAAAACATGATAAACACCTTTGTGAATATTCAATTTTTCAAATAAATAAAGGTCGTGAAAATTTTCTATGACTAAAATGGCTTCCTTATTCCTGGATCTATCAGAGCAAACGCTACAAATAGTATCTTCAGAAAGATTAAAACATTCTTTACACAAACCTAGTTTTTCTCTTGCTTCAATTATTGAATTAGCTGTAGATATTGCATTGTGTTCGGGTGTATTTATTAAGTAATATGCAATTCTTCTAGCTGATTTTTTCCCGATACCAGGGAGCTTAGATATATTATTTATCAAATTTTCTAATATTTCATTTTGGGAGTTCATTCTCTAGAACCCCGGAATCTTAAATCCATCTGGCAGCTTAGGAACAACTTTAGACATTTCATCACCTGAAAGCTTATCAGCTTCATCAATGGCTTGATTAACAGCTGCTAAAACAAGATCTTCAAGTTCTTCAACATCATCAGGGTCTAGAATAGTAGGATCTATCTTGATCGATAAAAGTTTCTTCTTGCCACTTACTCTGACTTTTACCATTCCACCACCGGCAGATCCTTCAATAACCTCTTTCTCTAATTGGCCTTGAGACTTTTGCATATCTTCTTGCATTTTTTGAGCTTGTTTTAAAAGTGAGCTCATATCCATATTATTCATGTTTGCCATTTATAACTCCAGTATGTATTTACATTTTAATCGATAAATTTACAGTTGAACGGATCATCAAAAAGAAATTTTAACTCAGGCGAAATTTCCAATAAATCTTTTCTTTTCTCTTCCTGTGTTTTCTTTTGATTGTTTTTGATTTTTAATATTCTTTCGTTATCATTTACAATTTCTTCATTGATTTGTAATTTTATATTTTTCATTCCGAAAAATGAATTAAACTCATTTGTAAGTTCTTTAATTTTTGTTTCACATAAATTTCGTTGAATCTTATGTTTCGGATCAAATTTAATTTCTAAAATGTTTTCATTTAACCCAACAGGCATAGAGAAGAAAAGCATATTGCCAATGTTAGGCATATTGGCAGAGACATTATTGACGAAATTTTCCCATTTTATTAATATCGTAGAAATATTTATTGAGGTAGTTGTTGTCTTTTCTGGAAGTACTTCTATCTGAGTTTTTTCTTCAATAACTTCAGCTTTTGGTTCTGAAATTATTATTTCATCACTAGCTTTTTTTTTTTCTTCTGAAACAGCTGTTTTAATTTCAGTATTCACAATCGCATTATCTGTTTTTTCAACAGACCTGTCTGTCTTTACAGGAATAGATAATTTTGAAATTATGTCATCAAGATTAACTGGAAAGTCACCTGTTACAGCAGTAAGCTTATCCAAAATATCTTCGATCTTGGAAACAGGGGCATAATGCAATATTTTTAATAAAATTATTTCAAATTCTATTCGGATAAAAGGTGAAGATTTTAGCTTTGAATTGCTTTTGCTTATCAAATCTAAAAAGAATAGAATATCTTTATCACTGTATTTACTTGTATAATTTTTGAGTTTGTTAATACTTTCTGAGGTAAGATCGATTAAGTTTTCATTACCTGTTGATTGAATGACAAGCATATTTCTGAAAAATTCCAGCAAACCTTTTATATATGATACGAAGTTAATTCCATCAGAGCTGATCTTTTCGATATACTCTACCAATTTACCGGTATTCTTTTCGTTAACGATATCAAGCAGATCAAAATATATATCGATTTTAGGTATGCCAAGTGCCTCTGAAGCCTGATCTATAGTGATAGTGGTACCACAGTAAGCAATGACCTGATCAAGAATAGATTGAGAATCTCTGACCGAACCGTCACCGGATCTTGAAATCAGCAATAGTGACTCATCATCAATTTGTACACCTTCAGCGGTACATATGTTTCTCAATGATTCTGAATTTATATTAGAGGAAACTCTTTTGAAGTCATGTCTCTGGCATCTTGAAAGAATAGTTGCAGGAACTTCATTAATCTCTGTTGTTGCAAAAATAAAAATTGCATGCTCTGGTGGTTCTTCCAAAGTTTTTAATAAAGCATTAAAAGCTTGATTTGTAAGCATATGAACTTCATCAATAATATAGATCTTCTTTCTACATGAAGCAGGTGCGAATTTTATATCATCCCTAAGATCTCTGATTTCATCGATACCTCTGTTAGAAGCACCATCAATTTCTTTAACATCAAGACTATTACCTAGATCTATCTCTTTACAGTTCTTACACACTCCACAAGGTTTTGGAGTAATGCCTGTTTCACAATTAAGAGCTTTAGCTAAAATTCTTGATACAGTAGTTTTACCAACACCTCTGGGACCTGTAAAAATGTATGCATGATGAACTTTGTTATTATTGATAGCATTTATTAATGTAGTAGTAACATGCTCTTGACCGATAACATCTTCGAAGTTTAAAGGTCTATATTTTCTCGCTATAACCAGATAGCTCATCAAGTGTCCTATTAGTCATTTATTTAGGGAAAGAAAATATATAGATTGAAAGAAATAATTGCAACGAAAAAAGATTATAAACCATACGGCAACTCTTTGTAGTATGTGAATTCAAATACAATGCAGTAAAGTATTTGAAACGTTCAAGTATTGTTGAATGTTAAAGCATTCGGACTGATAGATGATTAGGTTAGTGGCATTTTGCCAAAGTTGTAAATGTTTACAACGGTCATGGCAAAAACCAGTGGTGATAAGCTAAGAAAACTCTCCAAGTAACCATTGATATTTTGCCAATGTTGTGGGTCTGTAGTGATTATCTCTTTATGGGTTATTGAGCTTATCTTTTATCTGCCCTCCAAGTCTTAAGGGCAAACCTGCTTACTATATGTTAAATATCTTTCTGCAATTCTTTCTTAACTACCTTAGGACTTTTGTCTAAAATCCATAGATTTAGTCTTAGATTTGGGATATTCTTTCTGCAATCTTTCTGCAAAACACTATTTTCTTTCTGCAATTTCAACGCGGCTATCTTTTTTTCTACGGTACTCTGATTAAGCGAAAGTGTTTCTGCTAATTTAGGAATTGTTATATTGTTATTTGATAATATCGATTCATAAATTTTATAAGCATTTATCCCGTATTTCTACCGTATTTCTACCGTATTTTTCTTTAACTTCCTTTCAAATATTCAATAAATCTTGACTTCTCGGATCTAAATCCAGAAAGATTACTTTTTCTTCAATATACTTCATTCTTATATTCTTATATCTTTAAAGTTCCGTTTCATATAAAAATCGATATTATTTGAATGTATCAAAACTTTATCTTTCTCATTTTTAGCGTTATCTCTGATATTTTCGCTCATCCAAATTCTTTGCTGTTGAGATAATTCATTGATATTGGGAAGTATTATCGTGGAGATTTGAAATTCTCCGAACTCCTCAGGATTGCATTTTGGGCAGTCGATTCGCAATAAATTGGAATTGTTATTCTCGATATAATTAATTGAATCAACTTCTTTTTGACAAACTGGGCATAATTTCCTTTTAATGAAATATCTGTCATCACACATATCTACTCCTCTTGCTTTATTATGATTATATTTTTGTCTAATCCCGCTCTACTATCAACTAAACATTTAATTAAATCTTTGTCCGATTCAATAACTTTTCTACCAATAATAATCTTTTTAATTTCAATATTAACGAAGTTTTCATCTTTAATCAAAATCCTTACTTCATCTTCATCTTCCCAACAATCAGTTTTCCTCAGCAATATTGATTTTGCATGTTCTGCTATATTATCACCATTAATACTCTTAACATCTCT